>NZ_JBEPWD010000060.1:0-13236 GCF_041642575.1 Salegentibacter sp.
TCACCAGAATTCAAAAAGATCGAAAATTTCTATCTGGCGAGTTTGAATATGGAACTGGCTAAAATTGATATAAACGATGAAAACCGGGATCTTATCAATTCCTTTATGGAACAGCTAGCCGATCTGGACGAGGAATATCAACGTCTCAATACGGAAATTAGTAATAATGGTCCCAATGAGCAAAGTATCGATGCTATGATCGGTAATCTTCAGCTACGCCTGGAACTACTCTATAAATTAAAAAATAAATTAAAGGAAATCAATCAATCAAAAGACGATCAATATGAAAACTATCAGGTATAATTTATTCGCGATCCTGGCGTTCATCAGCGCCGTCGCGTTTGCCCAAACCAAAACCTTAGATAAAAGTTATAAGGTTAACTCTGATGCCGAAATAAAGATAAACAGTAGCCATACCAACATTGTTGTGGATTACTGGGATAAGAACGAGGTAAGAGTGGAAGCGATTCTTGATACCGAAGGAATGGATGAAGAAGCCCGGAAAAAACTTACCGAAGACTGGAAGCCTGAAATTAAGACTTCTGCAGGAAATTTAGAGATCAATTCAGGACCGGTAGTTGTTAACTGGGAAAGAAGTATGCAGGCCCTGGAAGAGCCCCTGGCACAACTTCCTGAAATGCTCGGTCCGCTTATGGAAAATCTTGGTCCCATGTTGGAAAGTTTAACGAATAATCCGCTTCCGCCCGAATTTGCTGAAAGTATGGGCAGCATAAAATTTGATCATGAAGCTTATCGAAAGGACGGGGATAAATACCTTGAAAAATTTGAAAAAGAGATGGAAGGCAACTTTGGTCAAGATTTCGAAAAGGCAATGGAAGAATGGGCAGAGCAGTTTGAGAACAATCCGAATATGAAGAAATTCGAGATGGATATGGAAGTCTGGGGAGAGAACTTCGGAAAAGATATGGAAGCCTGGGGCGAAGAGTTCGGAAAAAAAATGGAAGCCTGGGGAGAGAACTTCGGGCAGGATATGGAACAATGGGCTCAGCAGTTTGAAGCAGATATGGCAACCGGTAATATGGACCCCGGGAATATCAAAGTATTAAGAAGTAAGGATGGAGGGGCCAAAAAGACCCTTAAGCTAAATATTCCCAGAAATTCCAATTTAAATCTTGATGTTCGTCACGGGGATGTAAAACTAAGCGGTACAACTAAAAATTTAAAAGCTGACCTCTCCCATAGTCGGTTTACAGCTAATACCATTAGCGGCAAACAAACAGAGATCAAAGTAGCCTATACGCCCGTGAAGGTCAAAACCTGGGATTACGGAGTATTGAGCGCACGCTATGTAAAGGACTTAAAGATTGACAAGGCCAGAAGCATTAAACTTGATTCTAAATCCAGCGACATTCTCTTCAATGAGATAGGGGAGACCGGGATACTTAGTGGAAGTTTTGGTAAGTTGAAAATCGGTAAACTTCATCCCGGATTTAAAAATCTGGATGTAAGTCTTGAAAACAGCGATATGGAATTGTCTTTACCAGATGCTGCATATAATTTTACTTATAATGGAACAAAAAGTAAGATCAAAACGCCTTCAGCCTTAAAACTTAAAAGCAGCAGTTCTTATGATAATGAAAGCCTTAACGGGTATAATAAAACCCGGGATGCGAATGCTTCAGTAACAATTAAAGCAAGTTTTAGCGATGTCTTGGTAAATTAAGATCCAGGGCTTATTTTTGAAAAATCAAAACCTGCAGCTTTTGTTGCGGGTTTTTGCTTTAAAAAGGAAAAGGATGGAGAGATCAGGATTTGAAAAGTTTATATGGAACCTTACCCAGCGCTTTACCAGTGTACTGGATACCAGTTTCACACCGGAGGATTATATTGCGATAGATCTTTCTGAAACCAACGAGGAACTTGAAAAAATCGATATATCATCAGCGGATTCCTTTGCGGGATTTATAGAAGATTACCTGAAGAACACGGGAAAAAAGGTAGCATTCGGAGGTTATAGCGAGATTAGGAAACTCTATAAACGCAGCGAGCTTTTTAGCCACCTTGAGGATGCCCGGGATATTCACCTGGGAATGGATTTTTGGGCGCCTGCCTATACCGCGGTTTTGGCGGTTTTAGATGGAAAGATCCATAGTTTTAAGGATAATGCGAATTTTGGAGATTATGGTCCTACTATTATTCTTGAACATAGCCTTAATGGCGATAAATTCTTTTCTCTTTATGGTCATCTGAGCCGAAAATCACTGGAAAACCTAAAACCCGGTCAGGAAGTCAAACAAGGTGAAAAGATTGGGGAATTGGGTACTGCTGAAGAAAACGGAGATTATGCCCCACATCTTCATTTCCAGATCATCGGCCACCTGGAAGATAAAATAGGAGACTTTCCGGGAGTTGCTTCAAGGCGGGATCTTGATTTTTACCTGCGCAATTGTCCCGATCCCGAATTATTACTGAAGTTAAGACACTAAGATTATTTCCGTTTTAAGACAAGTGCAACAATAGCCGAAGTAACTACGCCCATCATCAAAGCTCCCGAAACGGATTGTATAATATAAGATTGTAGATTAAAATAGGCTTCAGCATCCTCTTTTTCCATTGGACTATTTTCCGCACTGTGCGCGATGGCATTTTTAAAATAATCCGGGGAAATAAATTCATGAGTAATATATTGACCCAAAGGAGAAAGTAAAGCTACTACGATAGTTAGAATCACCCCGGATACAAATCCCTGCTTCCAACTCATTTTGCCCTGAAAATAATTCTTTCGTTTATCGTATATGGCAAAAAGATAGATCGCTATCGCAAGTAATCCGAAGAAATTGGTATAAAGCGGATGGCTGGAAATAAGAACGTCATGCCACCCCATGGCTTTTTCAAAATACATCCAAAGTAGCGATACAACAAAAAAGATGATTCCCCATTTGATCTCAATAGTGTAATTCTTCATTTTGGTATTGGTTAGTTGAGTAAAATTAAGGAAAATTATCATTCAGTCAGAAAAACAAAGATCCCGAAGCAACAGCTCCGGGATCTTTCAGCATATATTATATGAAGATTTACTTATCTACCAACACCCAATCTCCTTTATCTAAAAGTGGGATGGCTTGTTTGAATTTCATAGTCTTGTTCTCTCCACTCATCACGTTTTTGATGGTAACCTTATCATTACGACCAATTTTAGGCTGGTCTCTGGTAATGGTTTCGGTAACCTGAGGACGGCGTTGCTGAGTTTGGCCTGCCGCCTGGTTTTGAGCCGCGCGTTCATCCATATTAGGAATTTCGTCCTTCTGAGTTTCCAGGTTTTCTTTTTTCTTTGGCTGTCTTGCCTCAGAAATATTAGATACATTTCCTTGAGGGATTTCTCCTTTGAAAAGAAAGGAAATCACATCCCGGTTCACCTGGTCTAACATAGCTTTGAATAATTCGAAAGCCTCGAATTTATAAATAAGCAACGGATCTTTTTGTTCGTGTACCGCTAGCTGAACGCTCTGCTTCAACTCGTCCATCTTACGAAGGTGAGTTTTCCAGGCGTCATCAATAATAGCCAGGGTGATATTTTTTTCGAAATCTTTTACCAGTTGAGCACCTTTGGTCTCATAGGCTTTTTCAAGATTTGTGATTACCTGAAGCGTTTTTTGTCCGTCGGTAAACGGTACCGAGATTCGTTCAAACTTATTCTCGCCTTCATACACCTGCTTAATTACGGGGAAAGCCTTTTCGGCACTGTTCTCCATTTTTTGCTGGTAATGTTTGTAGGCCTCTTTATAAACTTCGCCGGCAATCTTCTGAATACCCATTTTCTCAAATTCTTCCTCTGTAACCGGAGAACTCATAGAGAAGTATCGGATAAGCTCAAACTCAAAGTTTTTGAAATCCTGAGCTATTTTATTTCCTTCGGTAATAGCCTCAGAAGTATCAAAAATCATATTGGCGATATCTACGCGAAGACGTTCCCCGAATAAGGCGTGGTAGCGACGCTTGTAGATCACTTCCCGCTGAGCATTCATTACATCATCATACTCCAGCAAACGTTTACGAATTCCGAAGTTATTTTCTTCTACTTTTTTCTGTGCCCGTTCAATGGATTTAGAGATCATAGAGTGCTGAATTACTTCGCCTTCTTCCAATCCCATCTTATCCATAAGTTTCGCAATTCTTTCAGAACCGAATAAACGCATCAGGTTATCCTCAAGGGAAACATAGAACTGAGAGCTTCCCGGATCTCCCTGGCGCCCTGCACGACCTCTTAACTGCCTGTCTACACGTCTTGAATCGTGACGTTCGGTACCTACAATGGCGAGTCCTCCGGCTTCCTTAACCTCGGGGCTAAGTTTGATATCGGTACCACGACCTGCCATGTTGGTGGCGATGGTCACAATTCCCGATTTTCCGGCTTCTGCAACAATATCGGCCTCCTTCTTATGCAGTTTCGCGTTAAGCACGTTATGCGGAACATTTCGAAGTTTCAGCATACGGCTTAGCAATTCTGAAATTTCTACGGAAGTTGTACCGATAAGTACCGGTCTTCCTGCTCGGGAAAGTTCAGTAACGTGGTCGATTACCGCGTTGTATTTTTCACGTTTGGTTTTATAAACCAAATCTTCTTTATCATTACGGGCAATTGGGCGGTTGGTTGGAATTTCAACAACATCCAGTTTGTAGATCTCCCAAAGTTCCCCGGCTTCAGTTACCGCAGTACCTGTCATACCGGAAAGTTTGCGGTACATCCTGAAATAATTCTGAAGGGTTACCGTAGCAAAGGTTTGGGTAGCATCTTCGATCTTTACATTTTCCTTAGCCTCAATGGCCTGGTGTAATCCATCGCTGTAACGACGGCCTTCCATAATACGACCGGTTTGCTCATCTACGATCTTCACCTTATTATCTATCACCACATACTCGGTATCTTTTTCAAATAGGGTATAGGCTTTAAGCAACTGGCGAAGGGTATGAATACGTTCACTCTTCACACTGTATTCGCGGAAGAGTTCTTCTTTTTTCTCTGCTTCCTCTTCTTTGGGAAGTCCTTCTTTTTCAATTTTGGCGATTTCCATACCTAATTCAGGCATCACGAAGAAGTCAGGATCATCTTTTCCTGAAAGGTATTCAATACCTTTATCGGTTAGGTCTATCTGGTTGTTTTTCTCTTCAATGGTAAAATACAGGTCTTCATCAACTTTGGGCATTTCTCTGTTGTTGTCCTGCATATAATGGTTCTCGGTTTTTTGAAGTAGCTGCTTTATACCTTCCTCACTGAGAAATTTAATCAAAGCTTTATTCTTTGGTAGTCCGCGATAAACTCTAAGCAATAAGAAAGCTCCGTCTTTGGTGTTGCCTTCTTTGATTAGTTTTTTTGCTTCAGCCAGTACTTTGGTAAGATGGCTGCGTTGCATTTCAACGATGGTAGATATTGCTGGTTTTAACTGGTCAAATTCGTGAACATCTCCCTTGGGAATTGGTCCTGAAATAATAAGCGGCGTACGGGCATCATCTACAAGAACCGAATCCACCTCATCCACAATGGCGTAATTGTGAGGACGCTGTACAAGATCGTCGGGAGCGTGAGACATATTGTCTCTTAAGTAATCAAAACCAAATTCATTATTGGTTCCATAGGTAATATCTGAATTATAGGCTTTCCTTCTGGCCGCCGAATTAGGACGGTGGTAGTCTATACAATCTACACTCATGCCGTGAAACTGAAAAATAGGAGCCATCCACGCGCTGTCACGCTTGGCCAGGTAATCGTTCACCGTTACCAGGTGAACCCCGTTTCCGGTAAGGGCATTAAGATACATAGGTAGTGTTGCTACAAGGGTTTTACCTTCTCCGGTTTGCATCTCTGCAATTTTACCCTGGTGCATAGCCACCCCACCAATAAGCTGAACATCATAGTGGATCATATCCCATGTAATTGGTTTCCCTGCGGCATCCCAGGAATTACTCCATATGGCATGATCACCATCAAGAGTGATATAATCTTTCTCTGCTGAAAGTTCCCGATCATATTCTGAAGCGGTTACTTTAAGTTCAGTATTATGAAAGAAGCGTTTTGCGGTTTCTTTCACCGTTGCGAAAGCTTCGGGAAGAATATCATTAAGAACCTTTTCTGAAATTTCGTAGGCATTATCTTTTAACGCGTCAATTTCGGCGTAAATATCTTCTTTTCGGGTGATATCATTAGACTCATCAGCCTCTTTTTCCAGATCGGAAATCTGAGAATTTACGTCTTTCAAAGCCTCGGCGATCTTCCCTTTGAATTCGGTGGTTTTTGCTCTTAGTTCATCAATGCTAAGTTTTTCAAAATCAGCCTCCAGGGCTTTAATCTTGTCAACTATTGGGGTTATTTCCTTGACGTCTTTTTTGGATTTATCTCCTACAAATGCTTTTAATACAGAATCTAAAAAACTCATAATAGTTTTTACGTTTAATAAGGTTCAAATGTACGCAAAAAAAAAGCCTCGCTTTGGAGACTTTTTTCTATTTTTTTGCGTGTTTCTTAATATTCATCCTCATTCCAAAGGTAATCTTCGTCAGTAGGATAATCGGGCCAGATCTCTTCAATAGAATCGTATGAATCTCCTTCATCTTCAATAGCCTGCAGGTTTTCGACAACCTCTAAAGGGGCTCCGGTCCTGATTGCATAATCAATTAACTCGTCTTTGGTTGCCGGCCATGGTGCATCGCTTAAATATGATGCTAATTCTAAAGTCCAGTACATTGGTTAATCGGGTTTTTTATTTTTGCAAAAATAAATTTTTTACTGATATAGCAAAGAAAAAAATCTTTTATTTTGTCAATAATATAAGAACTTTTTCTAAAATTATAAGTTTCGGTGAAAATTATTTTTTAGAAGAGGTTGGAAGAGCATATCAGGATTTTGGTGGGATCCATTTTATCTCATCAGCCTGTAACTCGTGGCTCAACTTCCGTGCCAGCACAAATAGATAGTCAGAAAGGCGGTTGAGGTATTGTAGCAGCTTTTCATCAAACTTCTCATTTTCGTATAAGGCGGTAGCCATGCGTTCTGCCCGACGACATACACAACGCGCTATGTGACAGAATGACACGCTTTGATGGCCTCCGGGAAGAACAAAATGGGTCATTTCCGGAAGATTTTCATTCATCATATCCATCTCTTTTTCCAATAGCTCAATATCTTCCGCAGCAATTTTGGGAATATTGAGTCTTTCCTTTCCACTCTTTAAAGTGGCTTTTTCGGGGTCGGTGGCCAGCATAGATCCAATTGTAAAAAGGCGATCCTGGATTTTTATCAGGACCTTCTGGGTATGCTCGTCTATTTTCTGGTCGCGAACCAGGCCTATGTGAGAGTTTAGTTCATCTACGGTACCGTAACTTTCAATGCGTATATGGTGTTTAGGGACACGGGTTCCTCCAAAAAGAGCCGTGGTTCCTTTATCTCCTGTTTTTGTGTAAATTTTCATAAGTGCTATTTCCCTCAAAGGTACAAAAGGAAGTGAAAAAATTATCGTGGATGAAGTTTTATGAAACCTTAGAGGTGATTTTCTGATTCGGATTGTTGTTTTCTACGCCTTTCCAGATAGCGTCTTCTAAAGTTTTCATTTTTGCGGGCTTTCCTGTTTTGTTTTGCGCGGCGGGAGTTCCACATAAAAATTACTAGAAAAACCACGATAATGGCGAGATAAATCCAGGTTTCCCGGTCGAGATCGATCATTTTTAAAGTGATAATTTTTTACAAGGTAATAAATAATTGCAAGTTGCCATATCTTGATTCTCAAGAGATTAATTGTTAAGAAAGAAAAAGCCCCGAAAAACGGGGCTTATTATAAGTTTTGAAAAAAGAGATTATTCTTCAGTTTTTTCAGCTTTATCTACCACAAGTCGCTCATCGCGGTTCGCGATTTCCCAGGCGGTTAAAAATATCAATTGCGCACGTTTCTTTAATGCTTCATATTCAATTTTTTCAGCAGTATCAGTGTGTTTGTGATAATCAGGGTGAACACCGTTGAAGTAAAATATCACCGGGATATTATTCTTGGCGAACATATAGTGGTCGCTGCGATAATAAAAACGGTTAGGGTCGTTCTCATCATTATAGGTGTAATCCAGATCCATATTCATAAATTCTGAATTCACATTTTCACTAAGCTCGTGCAGATCGGTGCTGAGTTTGTCACTTCCAATTAAATACACATAATTATCGTTGCCTTCGTGTTCAGCATCTATACGACCTATCATATCGGCATTAAGGTTAACCACAGTGTTTTCAAGTGGAAAAACAGGGTTTTCCGTATAATATTTAGAACCTAAAAGACCTTTTTCCTCACCGGTAAGCAACATAAAAAGGATGGAACGTTTTGGCGTATATCCGTCTTTTTTCGCTTCAGCGAAGGCTTCGGCAATTTCAATGATAGCCATTGGCCCGGAACCTCCGTCATCGGCACCGTTATAGATATTTCCTTCTTCATCAATTCCAACGTGGTCATAATGAGAGGTGATAACAAGCACTTCTTCCGGAGTTTCACTGCCTTCGATATAACCAAGGACATTTTCTGAAGCTTTTAATTTTCCGTTGAAATATTCGGTCGGAATAATCTGATAATAATTATCAACGCCGGCTGGAGAAGGGATATTTAAATTAATAAATTCGGCACGCAGATATTCGGCAGCCTTTTTTTGGCCCGGTTCTCCGGTATTGCGGCCTTCAAAATCATCATCGGCGAAAACATACAGGTGATCCTTAAGTTCCTGGGATGTAATGGTGTTTGCATACTCCATCGGATCTGCATTTTCAACGTTTTTGTTGTGGACTCCGCAACTAACAAGCCCGGCGGACAGGGCAAACAAAAATATTTTTTTCATAGTTTAAGTAATTGTTTTTAAAAAGCCCCAAGATAGGGGTTTTCAGTAATAAATATCAAGTGCCTGACCTGAAAACAGATTATCTACTTTAAAAAATTCTTATTTAGACTCAAGGGCTTTTTCTATTGCATTAAGAACCAGAGGTTCCATGACCGAATAGCCTTTTTTGTTAGGGTGAACGCCGTCATCAGCGTATTCAGGTTTCATCCCCTTTTTTTCATTCGCTAATACAGGAAAATAGTCGAGATAGATATGATTATTTTCCCGGGCGTAATTCTTTAACCATTTATTTACTGCGGCAATTTTCTCAACCGGTTTAATGCCGGGCTGCCAGGGATAATCATAGACCGGAAGGATGGAACTCAGCACCACTTTTATCCCGTTGGCTTCGGCAAGCTGGGCCATGGCCTTAATGTTATCGGTGATCATTTTTACAGAGGAGGCTCCGGTATTGCCGGCAATATCATTAGTGCCCGCGAGGATGACCACTACTTCGGGATCCAGATCGATCACGTCGGGGGTGAAGCGGATTAGCATTTGCGGGGTTGTTTGGCCTCCAATTCCGCGTCCTGTGAAATTATTATTTCTGAAAAATTCCGGATTGGTATTTACCCAACCTTCGGTTATGGAATTACCCATAAATACTGCGACGGGTTTTTCATTAGATTCTTTGATCTTCTGATTCTCCTTTTGGTATTTCTGAAGGTTAGGCCAGTCCTGTTCCATTCGGTCTTTATTTTGGGCGTTTAAGCCTGGTATAAAATTCAGCAAGATAATAAAGGCATAAATATTTTTCATCAGGTCAAGATTTTCAGCTAAAGGTAGGAAATGGCCACAAACCGACAGAATTTTGTTGAGCTTACAAGCTGAAAATTAATCACCTGCAAAAGTGTCTAAAAAACTTGAAGTTTTTATTGGGTGTAATTGAAAAAGCTTATTATATTTGCATCCGCTAAGGAGGAATGGCAGAGTGGTCGAATGCGGCAGTCTTGAAAACTGTTGAGGGTCACACCTCCGGGGGTTCGAATCCCTCTTCCTCCGCAAAGCTTTAAATGCTTCCCTGAATGGGGGAGCATTTTTATTTTAAGGAAGCTTCAAACGCAGTTTGAAAAGCTGGATTAAAATAAAAATGGTTTCAGGTGCAGCCTGAAGTATTTAAAGCTTTGTTGGTTCCCCCTCTGGGATCAACGCAGTTAATCCATTTCTCTTGTCTCCGGTAAGGAAGCTTCAAACGCAGTATGGAAAGCTGGATTAAAATAAAAATGGTTTCAGGCGCAGCCTGGAGCATTTAAAACTTTGTTGGTCCCCCCCTCTGGGATCAACGCAGTTAATCCATTTCTCTTGTCTCCGGTAAGGAAGCTTCAAACGCAGTTTGGAAAGCTGGATTAAAATAAAAATAGCAGGCGCAGCCTGATGCATTTAAAGCTTTGTTGGTTCCCCCCTTGGGATCAACGCAGTTAATCCCTTTCTCTTGTCTCTTTTAAGGAAGCTTCAAACGCAGTTTGGAAAGCTGGATTAAAATAAAAATGGTTTCAGGCGCAGCCTGGAGCATTTAAAATTTTGTTGGTCCCCCCCTCTGGGATCAACGCAGTTAATCCCTTTCTCTTGTCTCCGGTAAAGAAGCTTCAAACGCAGTTTGGAAAGCTGGATTAAAATAAAAATGGTTTCAGGCCCAGCCTGAAGCATTTAAAGCTTTGTTGGTCCCCCCTCTGGGATCAACCCAGTTAATCCTTTTTGAGTTTTTTTATTCTCATATTTGTACGATTAATGTACGGTTGATTTATTTTTTTTCTGTATCTACAAAATAAAAGTTTTGTTTAAGGGTGCATTTTGTGTATTTCCTACATTATTAAAATTAGTTATACTCTGGATATTGCTTTTAAAATCTTCAAAGGTTACTTCGCCTTCATTTCTATTAAAAAAATGATTTCTTAAGAAAAGTCTTCTAGGTCCATTAGCTTCGTAGTTGCAACATCAATAAAGCTTTCTAGTTCATATGAATAGGCAATGTATTCAAATTGCAGGAAGTCATCTTTTTCAAAATAATATGCATATAATTCTTCCTTTCTCGTTGCACCATTTCCATTTTTAGCCCTGTACCTTAATTGAATAGGTTTTCGCTAAAAAAGTCTGCGATTACCTCAATCATATTCCTATTTGCGTCTTTACCACTATTGATGGCGTTAACAAACTCTTTCTTATCGGGTTTGTTATATTTTTTCTTTAAAAATAACATCCCCCCCCCTGATTTCTAATCTTTCTCATCAAACAAAACTTCGGTATTTCTCTCTCCTAAAATTCTCTCCAAATCAGTTTTTTCCACCACTTCTTTTTTGAGCAGGAGTTGGGCAAGCTCTTCGAGTTCAGCTTTATGATCCACCAGGATTTTTTTGGTTCTTTCGTAGGATTTGGTTATCAAATCATGAACTTTCTTATCTATTAATTCAGCCATATTTTCACTATAAGGTTTAGAAAGGATTCGCTCATTCTGGCCGGTGGAATCATAATAGCTCAAGGGTCCAATTTCCCGATCCAGACCATAAAAAGCAACCATAGTATAGGCCTGTTTAGTCACTTTTTCAAGGTCATCTAAGGCTCCGGAGGAAATCTCGTTAAAAATTACATCTTCTGAAGCACGCCCGCCAAGAGATGCGCAAATTTGATCCATGAATTGTGCCTTTGTCACAATCTTTCGTTCCTCCGGAAGATACCATGCAGATCCCAGGGATTTCCCCCTGGGAATAATTGACACTTTCACCAGCGAATCTACATGTTTTAAAAACCAGCTGGCAACCGCATGCCCTGCTTCGTGGTAGGCGACAATGTTCTTCTCCACAGGTGATATTATATGTCCTTTTCGTTCAAGTCCGCCAACCACACGGTCTCTGGCATCTAAAAAATCCTGTTGTTCTACAATTTCCTTCTTTTTACGGGCTGCGATAAGCGCTGCTTCATTACAGATATTTGCTATATCGGCTCCCGAGAATCCAGGGCTCAATGAAGCTAGTTCTTCTACATCTATATCTTTTGCCAGTTTTAGATTCTGGATATGTACCTCAAAGATCTCGATTCGATCCAACTTGTTGGGGAGTTCCAGGTAAATATGCCTGTCGAACCTCCCGGGACGTAACAGCGCTTTATCCAGAATATCGGGCCTGTTGGTGGCGGCAAGTACAATCACTCCTGTATTTTCGCCAAAACCATCCAATTCTGTTAATAATTGGTTTAGGGTATTTTCCCTTTCATCATTAGATTGAAGCGCATTTACCTTTTCCCTGGATCGTCCCACAGCATCTATCTCATCGATAAAAATAATGCTGGGTGCCTTTTCCTTTGCTTTTTGGAAGAGGTCCCGAACCCTGGAAGCACCCACGCCAACAAATAGCTCTACGAATTCCGATCCGGATAATGAGAAAAACGGGACGTTCGCTTCCCCGGCCATCGCTTTTGCAATAAGGGTTTTTCCGGTTCCTGGCGGACCTAACAACAACACCCCTTTTGGTATTTTTGCTCCCAATTTTGTGTATGTCACAGGATTTTTAAGAAAATCTACGACTTCCATAACTTCTGACTTTGCCTCATTTAAGCCTGCAACATCTTTAAAGGTAACCGGGTTTTTCCTGCCTGCATTCGAGATCCTGGCGGTTGTTTTTCCGAAACTGGAAAATGGATTTGCGCCGCCACCGGAACTCATTCTTCGCACTACGAATACCCAAAACAATAGCAATAGCCCCAGGGGAATTAGCCAGGGAAGTATATCTCCAAAGTTTGTCCGGCTTGTATATTGAACATCTATTTTCTCTTCCGGTAAGAAATCCTGCTGTGCTTTTTCAAGCTTATTTTCAAAACTCTCCACGGAACCCAGGGTCATCGTGTAATGAGGACCGAACTCAGAAAACGAGATGTCCTCATATTTAGGATCCTGAAGGTATTCTTCCCTAATGTAGATCTCTGCTACTTCTTTGTTTACCACCACTAACTTTTCAACCTGGCCTTGCTCCAGGAAATCCCGCTCAAACTCTAACCAGGTTATTTCCTTGCTTTCTGTGAAGGGGTTAAAAATGGTGAACATCAGAATAAAAATTAGTAGCAGGACATAAAACCAGCTAAAACTTTTACCTCCAAATGGCATTTTTGGTTCTTTCTTTTTCGGGTTTTCAGGTGTGGTATCCCTGGTTTCGCGCTCTTTCATTTTTCAGGAATCTGTGTTGTTCTAATAAGCTTCAGAATGTTCAAAAGACGATGCTTAATTTTTATTGCTTTTAATAAGCTCTACTGAAGGCTTCTTTGATTTGTTGACCTTATTTAAAATTGAAATCTATCGTGGGTTGGCATTCTGTCTGTAAAATGGAATTTCAGCTTTCAGCTTAAATTTATCTGAAATGTTTGACCTTTGAAATGATATAAATCATT
>NZ_JBEPWD010000061.1:0-5649 GCF_041642575.1 Salegentibacter sp.
ATTTTGGAGAAATCGGTGCTGCTACCCTGATGATGGTAGCTGCTAATAATGATATTAGACTCAGTCGCGAAGAAGCAAAAGAAGCAATATCGCCCATCACCTCACTTCCGCCCCACCCCGAGGTTAAAGAAGCCCTGGCAAAATTAAAGGAAGATGGCTACCGACTTGTTTCCCTCACCAATTCTTCTAACGCGGCCGTGGAAAAGCAATTTTCCAACGCCGGCTTGCTGGATCTCTTTGAGAAGCACTTGAGTATTGAAGATATAGGAAAATACAAACCTCATCAGGATACTTACAACTGGGCAGCCAGAAAATTAGGTGTGAAACCTGAAGATGCTATGCTCATTGCCGCTCACGGATGGGACGTGGCAGGAGCGCTTTGGGCCGGTTGGCGTGCTGCTTTTGTTAGCAGGCCCGGGCAACAACAATATCCACTAGCTCCTACCCCGGAAATTGTGGCTCCTGATCTAAAGCTTATTTCAGATAAATTAATTGCAATTGAGAAATAGGTTTTCCCTGGTGAATCATTTAAGAAATTATCAGAGACGCTCTTTGTCTTTTTAGACATAGTATAGTTTACCTACAGCGTCTTTAATAGTAATGTTTAATCCTAAAAATTTAAATTATGTCAAACCAAACGTACAAAATCGGATTAGAACCTGTAGAATTAGAAGATGCTAAGGAGCAACAAAAGGAAATCCTTGAAAATGCCAAAAAGGCAAACGGGATGATCCCTAACATGTATAAAAACATGGTGAACTTTCCGGCCCTGCAGAATACGTATGATACCGGATACAGCCAATTCAGAAAAGATAGTGATTTCACCCCTGCAGAACAGGAAATTGTATTATTAACTGTCAGTATTGATAATTCCTGTGAATATTGCACCGCTGCCCACAGCTATCTGGCTGAAAATGTTTCTAAAACACCAAAAGATGTCATAGAAGCGATAAGAGAGGGTAGAGAAATTCAAGATGATAAATTAAGAGCCCTGCACGAATTCACAAGAGTAATGGATAAAAGCAGAGGAAATCCAACTCCCGAAGAGGCTAAAAAGTTCCTGGATGCAGGATATTCTGAAAAACAGATCCTTGCAATTATCCTGGCCCAGGCCGTGAAAACCATAAGTAATTATTCCAACCATATTTTCCATACGGAAGTTGATGAAGCTTTCGCCGGACACAAGTTGGAAAAGGCTTAAAAGAGAAAATTAAAGGGAAGCAGTGGAAGCTTCCCTTTAATTTGTTCTTATTTTAAAAACCTGAGTCTAAAATTTGAATTATGATGAAGCTACTGTCAACATCGACTATCACTTGTCCTGAGTGTGGACATAGTAAAGAGGAAAGAATGCCTGCCGATTCCTGCCAGTATTTTTATGAATGTGAAAAATGCAAAACCAGATTACAGGCTAAAACGGGAGATTGTCGTGTTTACTGTAGTTATGGTACAAATCCCTGTCCCTCTATTCAAAGGCATAACAAGCTTTAAATTTTTTAAGCAGAACCTGTTTATCTAACGGTATTCAGGGTTTTCGAAATTCCATCTTGTACCATCATCCCAGGCAGTTCTGGAGTTTCCATAGGAAGGGTAGCCACCATTTTCCTTAAGCATTTTTGCCAGATGCAATAGATTATAGGTCATAAAGGTGGTGTTCCTGTTAGTGAAATCAGATTCATAACCCACAGGCGGATCTTTTTTCTCTCCATTCCATTCTTTATCCCCATAACTAGGTCCGGGACCTACCTCACCAATCCAACCGGCATCGGCCTGGGGCGGGATACTATAGCCTAAATGCTGTAAGGCATACATTATGCCCATCGCACAATGTTTTACTCCATCCTCATTTCCGGTTATAATGCAACCGCCTACTTTTCCATAGTACACATATTGACCTTTGTCGTTTTGATATCCGCTCATCGCATATAAACGCTCTATTAATTTTGAAGCAATCGAAGAACGCTCTCCCAACCAGATGGGTGTACCAATTATCAAAATATCGGCATCGATTATCTTTTCATAGAGCTCCGGCCAGTCATCCCGGGTCTCCCCTTCTTTGGTCATATCAGGTTGAACTCCTGCAGGAACTTCAAAGTCTGCCAAACGTATAGTTTGAACAGCTACACCTTCAGATTTCATGATCTTACTTGATACATTCATTAAATCACGGGTATGACTTTTTGCAGGAGACTTTTTTAAGGTACAGTTTACATATACAGCTTTTAAACCGGAAAAATCATTCTTCATAATTAAATGTTTATGTAATTGGATTTATAAGCGAAGACTATCCTGATCTCCAGGTCTTCTAAATTTAGGTATAGAAAATTACTTTTTGAGAACCCCTGAACATAACAGGCATTCCCACTGACTGAAATTTTTATTTTACTTCAGTTTGTACCGTAAAAGCTGCGCGTTTACTGCTACAATTATTGTACTTATACTCATTACAATAGCCCCAACAGCAGGATTAACCAGGATACCCTGTTGATATAACACTCCTGCAGCCAGTGGAATCGCCACAACATTATATGCTGTTGCCCAAAAAAGGTTCTGAACCATTTTATTATAGGTGGCTTTCCCGAAAAGAATGAGTTTCACTATGTCTTTAGGGTTGGAATTGGCAAGGATAATATCTGCCGTTTCGGCTGCTACATCGGTTCCTGAACCCACGGCTATCCCCACATCTGCCTGTGCCAGGGCCGGTGCGTCATTCACTCCGTCCCCGGTCATAGCTACTATTTTGCCTTTTTCCTGGAATTCCTTAATCTTATCCTGCTTCTTTTCCGGCCTTACATTTGCAAAATACCCCTCTATACCTAATTCCTCACTTACTTCCTTCGCAACCTGTTCCCTATCCCCGGTGACCATAAACACCTCAATGTCATTTTCGTGCAAGGTCTTCACAGCCTCTTTGGAATCTTCCCTCACCTCATCGGCCAGGGCGAGATAACCTTTGGGTTCATTCTCTACTACCAGGTAGATTACAGTACCCTTCGCATCAGGATTTGCATCAGCGGGTATATTTTTTTCTTCCAGGTAATTCCCGCCTGCTATAATAACCTCCTGGCCATTTATTCGGGCCTTTATGCCCTGACCGGTGATATTTTCATAATCTTCGGCATTCAAAAGTTCCAGGTTTTTCTCCTTTGCTTTTTTCAAGATTCCGGCTGCCAAAGGATGCTCAGATTTTTTCTCCATACTGGCCGCCCAGGTGAGCACTTTTTCTTCATCCCATTCCTCATCCAGGGATTCTATGGTGGTCACCCCAAATTCTCCTTTAGTAAGGGTACCGGTTTTATCAAACAGGATAACATCGAGTTTTCGGCACAGTTCAAAAGCAGAACGGTTTCTTATCAGCAAACCTTTTTTTGCTGAAATGGAAGTGGATATGGCTACTACTAATGGAATGGCAAGACCCAGCGCGTGGGGACAGGCTATAATCATTACAGTCACGGCACGCTCAATGGCAAAGACCATTTCTCTATCCATAACCAGGAACCAAACCAGAAAAGTGGCAAGGCCTCCTGTTAATGCAACTATGGTAAGAATAAGGGCAGCCTTATCTGCCAACCGCTGAGTTTTTGATTTTGATTTTTGCGCCTCCTGTACCATTTCTACCATCTGGTTCAGGTAAGATTCATCGCCGGTCCTTTCTACTTCCACGGTGATGGAACCTGATTCATTCACGGCGCCCCCTATTACTTCATCCCCTTTTTTCTTTTCTACAGGCTTTGATTCCCCGGTAAGCATAGATTCATTCACAGAGGATTTTCCGTCCACTACATTTCCGTCTGCAGCGATCTTCTCTCCGGGTTTTACCAGAATCCTGTCCCCATTCTTAAGTTCGGTGATCTTAACTTCCTCGGTGTCACCGTTTTCTTTTATTCGGTGCGCCGTATCCGGCATTAATTCCATTAGTTCTTCCAGAGCTCGTGAAGCACCAAGAATCGATTTCATTTCCAGCCAGTGACCAAGTAGCATAATCACAACCAGGGTTGCAAGCTCCCAGTAAAAATCCATGCCCTCCATACCCAGGGTAATTGCAAAACTGTACCCCCAGGCTACTGTAATTGCAATGGCGATAAGAGTCATCATCCCGGGGTAACGGTCTTTGATCTCGTCTTTCATCCCCCTAAGGAACGGCCAACCTCCATACAGGTAAATGGCCAGTCCCAATCCTCCTAAAACATATTTAGATCCCGTGAATTCGAGTTCATACCCAAACCAGTTCTGAATCATTTCTGAAAGTGCCAATATAGGAATGGCTATAGCAAGTGATATCCAGAATCTTTTCTTGAAATCTTTGAGCATATGTTTATGGTGATCTTCGCCGTGGTCACTATGCTCGTGATCCTTTTCCCGGTCTTCTTCACTCTGCCCATCATGCCCGTTTTCTTCCTGGCTCCCCTTCCCCGAATGGGCTTTATGGTCTTTTTCCTGCTTTTCTTCTTTTCCCGATTCTTTTTTTTCTTCTGTTGATCTTTCTGAAGATTTCTTGTCTTTCTTAGGTTTGGCTCCCTGCTCTTGTTCTTTTTCTGAAGATTTCTCGTCTTCCTTGGTAGGTTTATTTTTCTTTTCCTGTTCTTTTTTTGAAGGTTCTTCTTTACCCGATTCTTTTTTTTCTTCCCTTGTTTTTTCTGCAGGTTTTTCGTCTTCTACCTCAGCAGATTTGGTTTCGTGCTTTTGTTCTTTTCCTGATGGTTCTTTTTTCCCTGTATCCTGTCTTTCCTCCGAGTCTTTTTTTCCCGGTTTTTCCAGATTCCCTGTTCTTTTGTCCTCCTTACCAGATTTCGGTTTTCCTGTTTTTAGATTGACATTTATATTCACCTTATCAGCCTCCACATCAACGTCTACATGAATATCCTGATCTTTTTCTTCAGTCTCTTTATTTTTCTTCCCAATAGGTTTGTCTTGTGGCTTTTTATCCGGTTGTTGTGAAGTGGTTTCAGATTTTTGTTCCCTGGATGTTTCTTCCGCTGAATTTTGATCCCCCTGTTTATTTTCTGAAGAATCTCTGCTCTCGTTAGCAGACTCTTCATCGCGGGAATTTTTATTTTTATCAGGATTTGAATCCCCAGCTGGGGTTTTTCGGGAGTTGCCGCTGGCCTGGTTTCTATCCTCTTTTTGACGGTTTTTTCGGTCTTTGTTGTCCATTATATGAAGATTTAACGGTTTTTCAGAATTCTACCCTATGAATTTTTCACCTGAATAATGATCGTTAACAACAGCCAGGATCAAAAGCAGGCAGTGGATTTCCTAGACTAGAGGAAATAAATCTACATAAGATCTTTTTTTCGGCTATCATATTCCTCTTTGCTGATCTCACCTCTGGCATATCTTTCCTTGAGAATATCCATAGCCGATTTTTTGGGCGAAGCTACCGGCCCGCCACCTCTTTCACTCGATCTTACTATTAACCATACCAACAGGATAAGGATTATGAGACCGATGATCCACCACCAAATCATTCCCCATCCATGATGTCCAAAACCCTCCATATCAAAGTCCTATTTATCAGGATTAATTCATGCGATTGCGCATCATTGTATCCTGTTTCATCAATCTCATCATAATTCCCATTATTTGCCCCGGAATTAGATAATAAGAGCAGATCATTTCTCAGTTGCTTTCCGCTGTAAAAACCCTACATCA
>NZ_JBEPWD010000061.1:5749-13046 GCF_041642575.1 Salegentibacter sp.
GGGGCTATTCAGGTTTGATCTCAGAAAGACAAACAGAAGTGAATTTGTATAATATGTCCGGGATTAAGGATAATACTTAAAAATCAAAACCTTCCGGGGAATTCCCGGAAGGTTCTTTTTATTTGAAAAAAAAACAGATCTTGCCCTTAAACCAGCCCCGAAATATTTCCTTCCAAATCTACTGTGATATTTTCTGAAGCAGGATGCGCCGGTAGTCCGGGCATTCGCATGATATCTCCGGTTATTGGGATAAGAAATCCGGCACCAGAGGCTATTTCAATTTCTCTAACATTTAACGTAAATCCTGTAGGTCTTCCTAAAAGAAGAGGATCATCAGAAAGGGATTTTTGGGTCTTGGCAATACAAACCGGTAACTCTTCCAGCCCCAGGTCCAGAATGGTCTTAAGATTTTTCCTGGCCTTAGGAGAAAACTCTACTTTTTCTGCACCATAGATCTTTTTTGCAACAAGTTCGATTTTTGTCACTACATCCTGCTCCCATCGATAAAGGGGTGTAAAATCAGATTTATTTTCCTCAATGGCTTCAACTACTTTCGCAGCGAGGTCAAGTGCTCCTTCTCCTCCTTTAGCCCAGCCATCAGAAAGGGCCACTTTTACATTTAGTTTCCTGGCCAGATCAAAAATCACCTGGATCTCCTCATCGCTATCGCTGTAGAATTTATTTATGGCAATAACAGGGGTTATATTATATAATTTCGCGTTTTCGAGATGTTTTTCAAGGTTGGGAAGCCCTTTTATCAAGGCATCCACATTAGGAATAGTTAGCGTTTTTAAATCTGCTCCTCCGTGGTATTTTAAAGCTCTAATCGTAGTAGTCATCACCACAACCTTAGGGGCAAGCCCTGCACTCTGACATTTGATATCAAGGAATTTTTCTGCT
Source organism: Salegentibacter sp. (assembly GCF_041642575.1). Classification (NCBI taxonomy): domain Bacteria; kingdom Pseudomonadati; phylum Bacteroidota; class Flavobacteriia; order Flavobacteriales; family Flavobacteriaceae; genus Salegentibacter; species Salegentibacter sp. The sequence goes on from NZ_JBEPWD010000061.1 coordinate 6,650, forward strand.
CCAAGATCAAATCCAAAACCAGCCTCGGTAACCGTGTAATCTGAGAGACTCATCCCCATTCTGGTTGCAATAACTGAGTTAGTGCCCTGGGCAATATTGGCAAAAGGCCCTAAGTGAATTATGGCAGGGTTTCCTTCGATGGTTTGCACTAAATTAGGCTTAAGCGCATCTTTAAGTAAAGTGGCCATAGCCCCTTCCGCATTCAGATCGCGTGCAAATATTGGTTTTTTCCTGAAGGTATAACCTATAAAGATATTGCCTAAACGTCCCTTTAAATCATCAAGATTTTCTGCCAGGCACATGATAGCCATGATCTCTGAAGCCGCGGTAATATCGAAACCACTTTCCCGGGGAATTCCCGAACCTGTACCTCCAAGCCCTATCACGATATTACGCAGCGAACGGTCATTAACGTCCATTACCCTTTTCAATGAAACAGTTCGGGGGTCAATATCCAGGTTATTGGTTTTTGACTGAATATTGTTATCCACCAATGCGGCAAGCAGGTTGTGCGCCTTTTCAATTGCTGAAAAATCCCCTGTAAAATGAAGATTAATATCTTCCATTGGAAGGACCTGTGAAAAACCTCCTCCTGTAGCGCCACCCTTGATTCCGAAAACCGGACCTAAGGATGGTTCCCTTAAAACCACAGTGGTCTTCTTACCAAGTCGGTTCAGGGCTTCTGAAAGTCCGATGGAAACAGTGGTTTTCCCTTCTCCTGCGGGCGTTGGAGATATAGCTGACACCAGTATAAGATTGGAGTTATTTACCTTTTCTTTATCAATTCTGGAAAGCGGAAGTTTGGCTTTATACTTTCCGTACATTTCAATTTCTTCGGAATCCAGGCCCAGTTTCCGGGCAATTTCAGTTATAGGCTTTAATTCTATCTTTTGAGCAATTTCGAGGTCGCTAAGAGGCGTTGTAGTCTTCATTTTTTCCTGCTTTTAATAATACAATATTACAAGCAATATTGAATTTGAAAAATGATGAGGATCAGGAAAAAGCGAATTACTAAAAGGTTTTCGTAAGTTTATGGTCTCAACAATAACAAGCTGATTTCCTGAATCCTATTTATTCAAGCTTCGACGCTAATCAATGTAGTAACGGAGAAATAAAAAAAGGTTTAAGATTAATATGCTGTGTAACAAAACAGGGATTCTTCGACCTATTAAGAAAGCCTTTACAACTAACCTAACACCAAAAATAGATATGAGACTTAAACACATCCTCCCACTCCTGTTAATCACTGTCGCCTTCACCGCATGTGTAGAAAAAACCGAAACAACAGGAGATAGCCAAACCACGGTCGCGCCTGATTTCTCAATAGACAGAGAAGACTTAGAGAGTAAAATTTTAACAATTATTCCTGCGGAAGATATCCTGATTTCCAGTGGTCAAACCAAAAAATCTGGAGAAGAAGCCTATAATTTTATAAGTGTGGAAATTGTAAGTCCGGATAGCTCTCCTTCCAGCGGCATCACTTTTTCAAGCCTTGCGAATGAGGTAGCAAAAACTGTGGAAGAAGACATCAGTAATATTAAAGATTTCCAGAAAGTTATGGTTGAAGTTCATGATAGCGTAGAAGAGGAAAATTCAGAATATACCATTACCTATAAAAAAGAACTGGAGCTATAATATTCTGAAATTTCAACTTCAGGAAAAAAGAAAACCCTGTCAGAGCACCGACAGGGTTAAGCCAAGCCAAAAAGCTGAGCTTTTCAATGTAAAAAGAGGAAACCGGTGGAATTATGACAAAAACAAAAAAGTCTACCGGTTTCCTCTTTCTTATTTTATTGTTTGATGAATTCTCCGTCAACTTCAATTTTTACCTCATCACTAAGCATAGGCTCAGGAAAATCCTGACCTAAATTAAAATCAGATCGCTTTACTTCCCCGGTAATCTTAAATCCGGAGGTAAGATCTTTGCTCTGCGGATTTTCAATAGTACCCCTGTACCATACTTCCAAAGTAACCGGTTTGGTGACTCCGTTAAAGCTAAGGTCTCCCTGGACCTTATACTTATTGTCCCCTGATCCTTCTGAAGAGGTGCTTTTGAAGTTCATCTTAGGATTATTTTCAACATCGAAGAAATCGGCGCTTTTGAGATGGTTATCCCTCTTTTCAACTCCTGTATTAATTGAGGCCACATCGATTTCCATTTCGTATTGCGCATCGCTAAAATCATCTTCAGAAGCAGTGATACTTCCTTCAAATTCTCCGAACTGCCCTTCTATTTCAGCAATCCCAAGGTGAACAATGTCAAAAGACACCTGGGTATGAGCCGGGTCTGCTTTCCAGGTTGTCTGTGCGAAGGTGTTGGCGCTTATAAAAGCGATAAACAAAAAAGAAAATACATGTTTCATAATATTTAGTTTAGTAATTAATAAGCTTTTCGTCCTGAAAAATTTTTCCAAGGCTTAATTTACTCAATTTTTACTAAACCTCTTAATCGCAATTTCCATCGGGAGTACAGGAATCGCCACCAGAGATATTCAATTCAGCTTTTTTAGGTTTAGATTCTTCCCAGGCTTTTTCCAGGGTTTGCAAAAATGCTTCTGAAGGCTGGGCTCCGGAAACAGCATATTTATCATCAAAGACAAAAAAGGGAACTCCTCTTACTCCAATATTGCGAGCTTCCATTTCATCTTGTTTTACTTCATAGGCAAAGTCATCAGCTTCCAGGGTGGTTTTCACTTCATGAGCATCCATCCCTATGGAAGTGGCGACCTCCTGTAATACTTCAGCATCATCAATATTCTTTGCTTCCTCAAAATGGGCTTTAAACAGGGCTTCTTCAATTTCATTTCCAAGGCCTTTTGATTTTGCCAGTTGGATAAGTCGGTGCGCCATAAAAGAGTTGGCCGTAACCGAAGTTTCCAGGTTAAAATTCAAACCTACTTCAGCGGCCATTTTGGTTGCTCCTTCAAACATTTGCCTTGCCTGATCTTCGCTTACTCCTTTAGTTTGCATAAAATATTCTAAGGTACTTTGTTTCGGATCGGTTTTAAGATGGGGATCTAACTGGTAGCTTTTCCATTCTATTTCCACCTGTTCTTCCTGTGGAAATTTTGCCAGAGCAGCTTCAAATTTTTTCTTTCCTATATAGCAGAAAGGGCATCGTACATCTGACCATATTTTAACTTTCATAAATATTTTTTTAGCTAATATAATGCATGTTCTATTTAAATAAGAATTTCCGGAAGTAGAGAGTTGAACATTAGGATCGTGAAACTGATTGGGGTTTTCCTCAATGCATCGCGGTTAAAATTGGTAGACCGTACTGCCGACCGCTATATTTCCCAATTTGTAAAACCCGGACTAATAAGACGTGAGGCACTAAATTCATATCTCAATTACGCAAAAATAAAACCTGCGCAAAGTCATCACCATAATCCATGCATTTCGCTATCCAATTGATTATTAGATTTTTTTCTTACCCAGTTTATTTTAATTTTGTCGGAGAAGGCGAATTCTGCGGCTTTGAAGACTTATCCTACCTTTTACTGTAAGAAAAATAGCCAGTTCAAAAAACGAAAAATCGACCCTACTCAATTTTGCATGTTTTATAGAACTGGCTTTTATATCTAAATCAATTTCAGATCTTTCATTATACTCACCAGGTGAATAGAATTATTTGCCTGAAACTCTTCTTTTAATTCTTTCAGGCGTTTTTCAATAGCACTTTTGCTGTTGGGCCTTATTCCCTCTGTTTTTAGTTTCTCCTCAATTTGATCCTGGGTATAGCCGGTAGCAAGGTATTGCACAATTTTGATTTCAAAATTATTAAGAACAAGTATATTATCCTGTCTCAGGGAATTTTCTATCTCGGGAGAATTGTAATGTTTCCCAACCCATAGCTTATTAATTGCTTCTTTTAATTCTTTTAAGCCGTTACGGCCTTTGCAAACATAGGCTTCTATATTACCGGAATCCCACAATTCCCTTACCGTTTGAGGATGATCTTCAATCGAATTAACAATGATCTTAAGATTGGGATCTTCAGATTTTAATATTCCTATCAGTTCACCTCCGGAGGTGATTTTTTCATTGCGGTGGTCTTTTTTAAAAGAAAGATCACAGATCAGCAAGTCGAAAGGATCTTCCTCTTGTAGTGCTTTTTTAGCCAATAACCAGGCTTGATCACAGTATTGAGCGTGAGAGATATTTTCAATGCTCATTTCAGAAAGGCTGGCTGCAACAGCGTGGTTGATGCTATCCATGTCTTCTGCTATGAGTACTTTTTTAAACATGCTTTAAATCGGAATTTTAATACTGCTCTTAAGCCCTTTTCCTTTTTCTACTTCAAAAGTAATATCTCCTCCAATAGAAAAAATACGGTTTTCCACATTTTGGATCCCGTTCCCGTTTCTCAGGTCCTCTTTCGTACACCCCTTACCGTTGTCCGAATAGGTCAACGCCAGACACTTACCGGTCTTTTGAAAGCTAATGGCTACAAGGTTTGCTCCACTGTATTTCTTCATATTAATTATTAATTCCTGGAGAATCCTGTAGAGGATGATCTTCTTTTCCGACGCTAATTTGTTCCAGGGGATATCCTCCTGACCCCGAAGTATGATTCTTGTATTATATGGAGTATTAGAAGTAAGCATGGCAGTAAGATTGTAGAGATAATTTTCTCCTGTATCTATGGACCTGTTTTCCCTGGAAATATTTCTGGTCCTGGAATAAATACTCTCGAGCCCCGCCAATTCTTCTTCAGAAGCCGAACTTTCCATTTTGCTCATGATGTTATAAATGTCGTTCGCTAATTCATCATGAATCCTTTTAGAAATTCTGGATTCGGTATTATAAATTTCTTTTAATTTTTCTTTTTGATGCCTTTGTTTCAGGTGATAAATACCAAAACCTACAAGAATTAAAATAATCGTCCCCCCAAGAGAAATTGTAATTAGTTGTTTTTCCAGATTCGAAGTTTTAAGACTCTGAGCCATTGTTATTTTCTCCAATCCATCTATCTGCTTTAGTTTTTCCTCTTCGTCATAGCTGATTTTGGCAAAAAGATTTTTAGCTCTTAGATTTTCAGCCTTGAGGCTGTCATTAATCTTAACATATAGTGACGTAAAGCTCCTGGCTTCTCTGTCTGATGAAAGTGCTATTAGCTTTTCAAGAGCGGTTAACTTTGCTGCTTTGCTTTCAAGGTCTTCAGCTGTCTGAAAAAGGCTGTCGGCATAAGCTTTTGCTGCTTCCCGGTTCCTTCCTTTGTAATATTCTGAAAGATGATCGTAACTGGCAATAAGCCCATTCAGATCATTTTCGCTTTTTCGAATAGCCAGGGCATCCAGGAGTTCTTCTTCAACATCTGCCGAATCACTCAACCATTTCGTATAGGCATGGTTGTCAATAAAACGAGCTTCAGATTTTTTAAACTTAAAGTCATTCCTATCCAGGATTTGCTCAAAAATGTGAAGGGCTTCCTCATGCCGCTCAAGGTCTCTTAAAGAAAGAGCAATATTATTCATTGCACTTAGACTGTCATCGGTATCAACTGCATATTTAAATGCATTTTTATATTCAGCAAGGGCATCCTTGTAGAGTCCTTGATTCCTATAGGAACTGGCTATGGTATTGAAGGTGCTGGACACATAGGACGAATCTTCCTGTCGAAAATGCCTTAAAGCCTCGGTAGCTGTTTTTTGGGCGCCTGTATAATCTGTGATCAGGTGTTGGGCTGCGGCAATTTCTGAAGTGCGTTTAGCATAGCTGGTACTATCGCCAAGTTGCCGGTAATATTCTCTTGCTTTTAAAGAATTTTCATAGGTTTTCTCGGGTTGATTTGTATACCTGTAAACCACAGCTTTCCTATAATAGCCGGTAGCCAGGTAAGAGGTATCATTCTGTACTTTAGCCGCGTCAACCAGTTTGCTTGCATAAAAAAGCGAGCTGTCGTATTGCTTTAGCCTGTTGTGATAATAGATCTTGAAATCAAGAACTCTGGGATATAAACTATCGCGCCTGTTTTTCACAAACCCCAAAGACTTGTTGAGATTATTGAGTTTGTCCTGAACCTTTTCTGCCTCTTGAGCTTTTTGGAAATAGAAATGGCTGCTATCTGAAGAAATAAGGTTATTTCCCTCCTGATCTTCAAATTGGTTGCAGGAAAAAATAGCAAAAACGATCAGACCTAGCAGCAAAAAAGAAAAGCGTGAAATTTTCATAAGGTGAAAATAAAAAAAGCCACAGAATCTACGGCTTTATTTGTTTTATTTCTACCTGCAGGAGGATCTTCACCAGGATCATTGGGTTCTTCTTCAAATTCGGCAGAATAAATATCTGGTTCCTTTAACTCTTCTAAATTACCTGAAGTTACCAGGAAATTCGAAAGTAGCACCTAAGAATATTAATTGCAGTTTTTTCATGACTTTGAGTTTATTTATAG
>NZ_JBEPWD010000062.1:0-12957 GCF_041642575.1 Salegentibacter sp.
AAGACTTCCATAGCCGTAGTTTAGACCTGGATATCCTGATGATGGAAGAGGAGATCATCAATTCTGAAGATCTTATCCTGCCGCATCCTCATATGCAAAAGCGGCGTTTCGTTTTGCAGCCGCTGGCAGATATCGCTGCAAAGGAGATCCATCCCGTGCTGAATATTTCTATCGAAAAAATGCTGAACCAGCTTGGAGATGCTGATGAAGTAACGCCGACTGACGAGAAGCTGAAGATTCCGAACAGGAAATTCGGATTTACAGGCTGTAATTATATCGCTGTTGAAGGGAATATTGGAGCAGGGAAGACCAGTTTTTCCACTATGGTTTCTCAGGATTTCAACGCCAAACTTATCCTGGAACGATTTAAGGATAATCCATTTCTTCCGAAATTCTACGAGAACAAGGAGCGATATGCTTTTCCGTTGGAAATGTCCTTCCTGGCCGATCGCTACCAGCAGCTGGCCGATGATCTTGCCCAGTACGACCTGTTCAAGGATTTTGTGATCTCTGATTATGATGTGTTTAAATCCCTGATCTTTGCCAAGATCACCCTGCATGAAGATGAATATTCGCTATACCATAAGCTGTTTAACCTAATGTATAAAGAGCTGGTAAAACCCGATCTTTACATCTATCTCTATCAGAATACCGATCGTCTGTTGGAAAATATCAAGACCCGCGGCAGGGATTATGAACAAAACATCCAGCCCGATTACCTGGTGGAGATCAATAAATCCTATTTGAGTTTTATTAAGTCACAAACCAAACTCAGGGTTCAGATCATCGATATCTCTGAGAAAGATTTCGTGAATAACCGTAAAGATTATCTTGATCTGCTAAGTGAAATTGAAGTAAAAATTTAGAAGAGGTCTTTATTTTACCGCTTTAAGTTTTGAGAACAGGTCCCAAAGCACCACGCCTGCACTAACGGCTATATTTAAAGAATGCTTGCTGCCCAGCTGTGGAATTTCGATTATCCCATCGCTTGCTGAAACCACTTTTTGCTGAACTCCCTTAACCTCATTTCCGAAAACCACAGCTAATTTTTGGTCTGGTTCAGGCTTAAATTTATCCAGCATAATTGCGCCTTCCGCTTGTTCTATGGCATAAACCTTTACGCCGTCCTGCTGGAGTTTGGTTACAATTTCCAGGACATCTTCAGCATATTCCCAGCTAACGGTATCGGTAGCGCCCAGGGCCGTTTTCTGAATGTCTTTATGGGGAGGTTGCGCAGTGATTCCGCAGAGATAGATCTTTTCAATCAAAAAAGCATCTGAAGTTCTGAAAACCGAGCCAATATTGTTTAAACTCCGGATGTTATCCAGGATCACAATAATGGGAGTCTTACTGGCTTCTTTGAATTCTTCTACCGTCTTACGGTCGAGTTCGCTGTTCTTTAATTTTCGGTTATGCATAGGCGCAAAATTAGTAAGAATGGGAGGGATTATACAACTTAAGTATGAAAAGATAGGTATAGGTTAGGGATAACCTTAAAACCTTGGCCAGCAGCGAGAAAAATCTTGAAATATCCTTGATCAATGGCCGTAGGATTTTGGAATTTTAGTTTTATATTTAGAAGTATAAAATATATTTTTTCTATGAAGACTTCCTCATTTTCCCTTCTGTCCATTTTGTTCTTCCTGTCATTTAGCCTCACAGCTCAAAATATCAATAAGAAAGATACACGTCTGCTATCAAAGCCGGCTATGAGTGATACTCAAATCGCTTTTATATATGCTGAAGATCTCTGGGTTGCAAATAAAGATGGTTCTTCTCCCAAACGTCTTACGGTAGACGACGGGATCGAATCCAATCCTGTTTTTTCACCAGATGGAAGCTCAATAGCTTTTAATGCAGAGTATGATGGAAATACAGATGTCTATGTAGTTTCATCTGCAGGAGGTATTCCCGAACGTCTAACCTGGCACCCCGGGAATGATTTGGTTCGTGCCTTTACCCCAGATGGTGATGCCGTTCTTTTCGCTTCACAGCGCAGCGTTTTTACCAATAGGTTTACTAAACTATTTGAAGTCTCTGTGAGTGGCGGGCAGGTTAAAGAACTGGAGATCCCAAATGCTTTTTGGGCAGATTATTCCGAAGATGGGAGGTACATTGCTTATACACCGCTTTATGAAGTTTTCAACCAGTGGAAATACTATCGTGGGGGTACGGCTTCCCGTATCTGGATCTATGATACTAATGATCATTCCGTAATTGAAATCCCAAAGCCTGAAAGCGGGAGTAACGATACGAGGCCTCAATGGCTGGGAGATAAAATCTATTTTAGAAGTGATAGAAATGGAGAATTCAATTTGTTTAGTTATGATTTGAATTCCAAAGAGATAACCCAACATACCAATTATGAAGATTTCCCGGTACTGGATCTTTCTGCCGGGGACAATGAGATCATTTTCGAACAGGCCGGCTATCTGCATACTTTCAATCCGGCAAATAACAGCACCACAAAACTTCAAATAGGCATCGCGACAGATCTGCTTGAATTGCGACCACGTTTTGTAAAAGGTGATGAGTATATACGCAGTGCTTCAATTTCTCCCACAGGTGCCAGAGTGGTGATGGATTTTAGAGGTGAGGTGGTTACTGTACCCGGCGAGAAGGGTGATGTTGTGAATATAACATCCACTCCGGGGGTACATGAAAAATATCCTGTTTGGTCTCCAAATGGGAAATTCATCGCTTATTTTAGTGATGAAAGTGGAGAATATGCCCTTCACGTCCACGATCAAAGTGAACAAAAGGAGCCACAGAAATTCGAACTTGATGGTACCGGGTTTTATGCCTATCCTCGCTGGTCACCAGACAGTAAAAAAATTAGTTTTGTAGACAATGGCCGTAACCTTTATGTGCTCAATACAGACTCCGGCCGGGTAACAAAAGTGTCTGAAGACGAACGCTACATGCCCGGGGTTTTTCGGGATCTATTTGGCAGCTGGTCTCACGATTCAAATTGGATAAGTTATACCGCAGTAACGGGAACGAGCTTTGAACAGGCGTATGTATATTCGCTTTCTGAAGACAAATCCTATCCTATTTCAGATGGCTTTTCCAGCGTTTCCAGCCCAGTGTTTGATCCTAGCGGAAAATACCTGTACATGCTTGCTTCAACAGATGCTGGCCCTGTTGTGAACTGGTTTGATCAATCTAACCTGGATATGGAAATGACCAGTACTATTTACCTGGTTACTTTACAAAAAGATGTAGAATCTCCCTTTGCAAGAGAGAATGATGTTGAAAAGATAGAGCAGGCAGAGAAGGAAGAGGAGAAACAGAAGAAGGCTGAAGAAGAAGACAAAGAGATCAAAGCCCCTGACCTTAAAATCGATTTTGATGGGATAGAGAACAGGATTGTAGATGTTCCGGTTCCGGCAGGTAATTATGCTTACCTCAATTCACCAAAGGAAGGAAATCTATATTATTTATCCTATCCCCCTCACGAGCAAAATAAGGGAACTCTAAATATGTATGATCTTAAGAAAAGGGAGAATAAGGAAATTATGCCTGTAACTTCCTATGAGATTTCAGCAAATGCTAAGATGATACTTTATAAGGCAGAAGATAAATGGGGAATAGCTGAAATTGATAAAATCGAGGAAAAACGCCTCCTAAATACCGGGGATATCCAGGTGAAAATAGATCCTGTAGCAGAGTGGCCCAATATCTTTAATGAGGCCTGGAGGGTTAACAGGGACTATTTTTATGATCCGGAAATGCACGGGGTAGATTGGGATGCGATGAAGGAGAAATATGAGCCCTTTATTGGTGATGTTACTTCCCGCAGCGATCTTTACAGGGTAATGGAATGGATGTTCAGTGAACTTGGAGTGGGACATCATCGATTTTCCAGCAGGGGAGATAGACTTCATACCCAGGAATCTGTTAAAGGCGGGCTTCTTGGTGCAGATTATAGTATTGAAAATGATAGATACCGGTTTGAAAAGATCTATGGAGGACTTAACTGGAATCCTAATCTAAGGTCCCCTCTTACCGAGCCGGGAGTTGATGTAAAAAAGGGCGATTATATTCTGGAGGTGAATGGGGAAGAGTTAAAGGCCGGTGATAATATTTATAAATTTTTTGAAAATACTGCCGATAAAATAGTCATGCTTACAGTGGGACCAGATCCAAACATGAGGAACTCCAGAAAAGTAAAAGTAACCCCTGTGGAAAATGAAGGGGCTTTGCGAAACCGCGATTGGGTAGAAGGGAATATTAAAAAAGTACATGAAGCCACCAACGGTAGGGTAGCCTATGTATATGTGCCAAATACCACCACTGCGGGACATGAATATTTTAAGCGCTATTTCTTTCCCCAGGCAAATAAGCAGGCTATCATTGTAGATGAGCGTTTTAATGGTGGAGGCCAGCTGGCAGATTATGTTATAGATATTCTTAAAAAGCCGGAGCAGGCGCACTGGAGGTTCCGCTATGGAAAGGACCTTAAATCACCTAGTGCTTCCATACAGGGGCCTAAGGTGATGATAACAGATGAAACTGCAGGTTCCGGCGGGGATTACCTGCCGTGGATGTTCAGAAAATTCGACCTGGGTACCATCGTGGGGAAAACTACCTGGGGTGGTCTTGTGGGAGTGCTGGGTTACCCGGAATTTATAGACGGCGGTTCTGTTACCGCACCCAATGTTGCTTTTTATACTGAAGAAGGTTTTCGTGTGGAGAACGAAGGAGTGGCTCCGGATGTGGAGGTAGAACAATGGCCGGAAGAGGTGATTGATGGGAGGGATCCTCAATTGGAAAAAGCCATAGAGATCGTCCTGAAACAACTCGATGAAAATCCGCCGGCAGAAGTACCTTCGCCGCAATACCCAAAGAAGGGAAATAATTAAAATAATGTGCCTTTTCTTTAGCTGAACTGAAAATCTTACAATATGAAAATGAAAACAGATTTGCTGCTAAAGGATCTTTCAGAAATGACGAGGACAAACCTTAATAGCAGCCGGGAGTTTTTACAAAGAACTGCTGTGGAACTCAATCACAGACCGGCAAGCGAAAGCTGGAGCGCCCTAGAGTGCCTGGCACATCTCAACCTTTATGGGGATTTTTATCTGCCGGAGATAGAAAGGGCTTTAGAATCTTCCAGGCATTCCACGGAAGAAGATTTTAAAAGCGGACTCCTGGGAAATTATTTTGCTAAAATGATGCTTCCGGGGGGAAAGCTTAAAAAGATGAAAACTTTTAAAGAGAAAGATCCTTTTGGAAGTGATCTTGATAAAACTACAATTGAAAAATTCATCAGGCAGCAGGAGCAGTTGCTGGATCTTCTATGCAGATCTTCCCAGGTAAGTCTCACCCGAACAAAAACAGCTATTAGTATAAGCAAGCTTTTAAAATTAAGGCTGGGAGATACCTTTAGGGTTGTGATCTATCATAACCAGAGGCATCTGGTTCAAGCTCAAAAAGCCCTTGCAACCAATAAATAAAATCAACCGGCTGCCTAAACCAGAGTAGCTTTTTTTAAATAATTTCGATCTTAAAATATGAAGTACCATTCCTCTTTTTACCTATTTACTGTTTTAATTTTTTGATGATGTCTACAAAGATTCATATGATCTGCTAATATCAAATGTGAATATTGTTGGTGTGAGATCTGAAATACAGCGGGTGGATGAGTCACTAAAGTTATTGAAGTCGGGAAAGTGCTTAATAGTGGGGATTTAAAGAAATCGGTTAGGGATGTAATGAGGCAAAATGAGGATGGTAATGCAGTTGAAGATAGGAATGGAAAATTATGGAGATAAAGAAAGTGTTGCTGAAAATCAGTTATTTATAGCAAATTTGGGAAAATCCCTCCTTCATTGAGCTGCAAAATATATTACCTTTCGCAAAAAACAAATTGAGATGATACAGAGTGGATTTATGGGGATTGTGTTTTTACTTTTTAGCTTTAGTTTAATCGGAGACACCGTTCAGGTAGAAGATATGATGGTAAACAGTTACACCGTGGAATGCGTGGGTGAGATGGAAGGAAACTGCCTTTTAGTGCAGGAAGGGGACGAGATAGGGACAGAAGACTGGAACCTGTTTTATTATGAAGATAGTATTTCGGGTTTTGATTATGAACCGGGATATATTTATCATCTAAAAGTGCAAAAAAAGAAAGTTAAGAATCTACCTATGGATGGTTCTTCAATTTCTTACAGGCTGATAAAGATAGTTTCCAAGGAGAAGGTGTAACTTTATTTCTGCTCATTTTTTAATGTTTTATTAAGAGGAAGTTTATATTTTAGAGGACTGTTAACTAATTTTGATTCACTTTTCTAATGAGTAAACAAAGAGATCGTAAGGTTTTATCGTTCCTGGGAGGTATTGTTGTGCTATTTGTAATCTTCGCTTTTATAAACCGGGACGAGATTAAAAAAGGCTATGAAGCCGGAATGAATACTGAATGCGAAACCAGATGTGATTAAACCTGAATTTGATAGCCTCATCGCATTTTCTGAGATTCTGTTTAAAATTATCAACCTGTTTTAGCAAAAAATTAAACTTGCATAGTTTTTAGAATGCTATCTTTCCTCTAAAATTTCCGTTGCCAAGACCGAAACAATCCCTGGAACCCAATAAAATAAGCTTTAAAATGAGCTTTGCCTCGCTGAAGTTTATTCCCCGTTTTTTTAATGAAATACGGAAGGTTAATCCCGGGCTTTTTTATGCCAATATCACAGCTCGCCTGTTCAATGCCGTTATCCCGGTATTGATGCTGTGGATAGGAAAACTGATTATTGATGAGGTGGTACTACAGATCGCTGCCGATCCAAAAGATCTGGAAAGACTCTGGATTCTGGTAGGCCTTGAATTTGGACTGGCAATCTTATCAGATCTATTAAGTCGCGGAATTAATCTGAGCGATGCTCTGCTGGGAGACCAGTATTCCATCAATACCTCGGTTAAGATCATTAAAAAAACTTCAGAACTAAATCTCGACCAGTTAGAGGATTCTGATTTTTACGACAAGCTGGAAAGGGCACGACAGCAAACCACGGGTAGAGTTGGGCTTATGTCCAATATCCTCACTCAAGCCGAAGACCTGGTGGTGATTTTTTCCCTGCTGGCAGGGGTGGTGGTCTTTGAACCCTGGCTGATTATTCTGCTGGTGGTTTCCGTGATTCCCACCGTGATCAATGAAATTAAATTTAGCGGCACAAGTTATTCCCTGGCCCGCAGCTGGACACAGGAACGCCGTGAACTGGACTATCTTCGGTATGCCGGTGCGAGCGATGTTACTGCTAAGGAGGTGAAATTATTCGGACTCTCAAATTATCTGGCTCAACGTTTTAAAAGACTTTCAGATAAATATTACGAACAAAGTAAAAAGCTGGCTAAGCAACGGGCTGCCTGGGGCTCATTCTTTAATATAATTGGAACCGGAGCCTACTATGCGGCATATGTGCTGATAGTAATGCGAACCGTAGCCGGAGTATTTTCTCTGGGAGACCTCACTTTTCTTTCGGGCTCTTTTAACCGTTTACGAACCAAACTCCAGGGGTTCTTTACCCGGTTCACGGCAATAACGGAGAGTGCACTCTACCTTCAGGATTATTTTGAATTTCTGGATTTGCGTTATCCTGAAGATGATTCCGAAGACAAACTTCCTCTCCCAAAGAAGATCAGTAAAGGTTTCGAATTTAAAGATGTTGGGTTCAAGTATCCGAAATCTGAGGCATGGGTGGTGAGGCACATTAATTTCGAACTTAAAGCCGGTGAAAAACTTGCTTTTGTGGGGGAGAATGGTGCAGGGAAAACCACACTTATAAAATTATTGCTGCGTTTTTATGAACCTACAGAAGGAGAGATCCTGCTGGACGGGAAACCTGTAAAGGCTTACAATAAGACAGAATATCAGCAGTATTTCGGAGTTATTTTTCAGGATTTTGTGAAATTCGAACTTACCCTTAAAGAGAACATTGCCATGGGAGAAATTGCGGAAATTCAGAACTTAGATCGCATAGAACAAGCTGCTGAGAAAAGTCTTGCAAAAGAGGTGGTGAATGCATTGCCTAAAGGTTATGACCAGCAACTTGGAAGACGATTTAAACAAGGGAAAGACCTTTCGGGTGGCCAGTGGCAAAAGATCGCTATTGCCCGAGCCTATATGAAAGATGCTGAAGTGCTTATTCTCGATGAACCCACCTCGGCCCTGGATGCCCGCGCGGAAACTGAAGCCTTTCAGCGATTTATTCAACTTACCGAAGGAAAAACTGCAGTGATTATCTCACATCGCTTCAGCACAGTGCGTATCGCTGACAGGATTATGGTGTTAAAGGAAGGTACGGTTCTGGAAATAGGCACCCACGAAGAGCTGATGCAAAATGACAAGCTTTACGCCGAACTTTTCCGCTTGCAAGCAGCAGGTTATCAGTAAAATTATGTCCATCAATTCAAGCTTAACCCTTTTTGAATAAGATTAATTATGTTTTTAAGCTGATTTTTAGGGGAATTATTTACATCTTTGGAATCTAATTTTATTCAGTTTTTAACATAATTTAGTATTTAAAGTGAAAAAATATCTCTGGTTTGCTCTTTCATTTTTCGTTTTTTGTAATTATACTCTCAAGGCTCAGGAAGAATTTAAATCGGGCTACTTAGTTGATCTGGAGTCGGATACCCTTCGTGGATTCATCAAGGAAGACACTGATGCCCGCCTTGCTAAAAGCCTTACTTTTAAAACCAGTTTACAGGATTCTGGCTCCAAAGAATATACCCCAAAAGAACTAAAGGCCTTCGGTTTTGATTACGGAAGAAACTTCAAAAGACAAAGAAGCAACCTGAAAGACTCCCCAGGTTTTGTTTTTACCAAAAGACTCTTGAAGGGAAAAACAGACCTCTATGTTTGGAGGAAAAAAGGCCAATCAAAACCCGATATGTTCATCACCAATAATGAGATCGATAAAACGGTTCATTTGGTAAATCCCTCCAAAAGAAAACTCACTGCTGAAGATGGTAAGAAATTTAGCGGAAAAGACAGGAAATACCTTGGTTTGTTAAATAGTATTAAGACAGAACAACAGGTTCAGGACCGAAAGGATATTCGATTTAGCGAAAAAAGGATATACGAAGACCTTCTGGATTATAACAGGCAGTTTTCTGAAAATCATCCAGTTTCAGAATATGAGGAAAAACAGGTCAATCGCTATGAGATATTGGTTGGAATGCCCTTGGAAAATGCTGCAGGCGCAACACAATTCCGGGTTTCAATTTTAAGAGATAAACAACGAATTGAAAGATCAAGAAACTGGAGTTACCTAAGGGGAATCTCTTACAGGCATTGGGGCAATGAAGATAGAGAACTTCCCGATTTTAAAAATGGTACCGCCAATTATCGCTGGCAGACTTTAAGCCTTATTCCAATAGGGGTGAAATACCAAAGCGCTAAAGGGGTGATTAGACCTTACGCTTATGCCGGGCTGGGAGCTGGCTTATTATTAATGACCGATTATGTGATCGAGAATTATGAAAACACCGGAAATGATAAGGTGTTTGGTTTTGGTCCTACTGCAAATATTGGGGCTGGATTAAAAATAAAACTTGGTGATGGCTATTTGCTCACCGAAATTACCCCCACCATCGATGGTGTATTTTTTAATGGAGTGACTCCACCTATGGAAGCATTCTTTTTTAATCTGGGATATTCTTTTTAAGAAGCCTGTGGTTTAGTTTTCTGTATCGGTTTTTAATTCTGAGATTTTTTCTGAAATCAACAGGACTTAGTAAAATTTTTTTTCAATCCGGGATACCCAGGGACCGCGGAAATTCCGGTAATTCCTAAAAAGCTGTCAATAAGTTGAAGCAAAAGGCCTAACTTAAATTTTTGATAAAAAACAGGAATAAGTACTTTAGCAGCTACCTAAAACTCAAAGCAGTGTCAGTAAAGAAATCTCCTAAAGTAACCCCTTTAATGAAGCAGTACAACGCTATTAAGGCGAAGTACCCTGATGCTTTGCTGCTCTTCAGGGTGGGCGATTTTTATGAGACCTTCGGCGAAGATGCGGTTAAAACCGCTCGTATTCTCAATATTGTTTGTACCAACCGGAATAATGGCAGCGAGCGTACCGAGCTGGCAGGATTTCCGCATCATTCCCTGAACACCTATCTTCCAAAACTGGTGAAGGCAGGGGAGCGGGTCGCAATATGCGATCAGCTGGAAGACCCGAAAATGACCAAAACCATCGTCAAGCGTGGCGTAACAGAACTCGTTACTCCCGGAGTGGCAATGAGTGATGAGGTACTGCAAAGCAAATCCAATAATTTTCTTTGTGCGGTTCACTTCGGAAAAAAGACCCTGGGGGTTTCCTTCCTCGATGTTTCCACCGGCGAATTCCTGACCGCCCAGGGAAATACTGAATATATAGACAAATTGCTTCAGAATTTCAGTCCGAGTGAGGTTCTTATCCAGAAGAAATTCAAGAAGGATTTTGCGAATTCCTTTGGGGAGGATTTTCACTGTTTTTATCTCGAGGACTGGGTTTTTAAATCAGATTTCGCTTATGAAACCCTGAATGAACATTTTCAAACTAAATCCCTGAAAGGCTTTGGAGTGGAGCATCTGGAAGAAGGAGTGATAGCTTCGGGTGCAGTTTTGCACTACCTGGCGGAGACCCGTCACGATAAGCTTCAGCATATAAATGCGGTTAATCGCATTGCTGAAGAGGAATATGTCTGGATGGACCGTTTTACCATAAGAAACCTCGAGCTTTATCATTCAACCGCTGCAAATGCAGTGACCCTGCTGGATGTCATCGATAAGACTATTTCTCCTATGGGAGGAAGGTTGCTCAAGCGCTGGCTGGCCCTTCCGCTGAAGAATTCAGAGAAAATAAGACAAAGACATCAGGTGGTGGAATTCCTGCTGGAAAATCCGGAAGTACTGGAAGAAATTCAGCAGCATATAAAACAGATCAGTGACCTGGAGCGGCTTATCTCTAAAGTAGCGACTACCAAAGTCAGCCCGCGGGAAGTAAATCAGCTCAAACACTCCCTGGACGCCGTTGTGCCTATTAAGGCCCTCGCATTGGAATCGGAGAATGAAGCGATAAAGATAATCGGAGACCAGTTAAACGACTGTAATTTGCTTCGGGAGAAAATTGGGCAGAGCCTTAATGAGGAGGCTCCCGTAAATATCCAGAAAGGGAATTGCATTAAAGAAGGCTTTTCCGAAGAACTGGATGAGCTGCGAAAGATCGCTTTTTCCGGTAAGGATTACCTCGATAATATGCTTCAACGCGAAACCCGGGCAACGGGAATTTCCTCTCTGAAGATTGGAAATAACAACGTTTACGGCTACTATATCGAAGTGCGGAATACGCATAAAGATAAGGTGCCCGAGGAATGGATTCGCAAACAAACCCTTGTAAATGCCGAGCGTTACATCACCGAAGAGCTTAAGGAATATGAAGGCAAAATTCTTGGAGCTGAAGAAAAGATCCTGCACCTGGAACAACAGTTGTTCGGCCAGTTGGTGCTGTGGATGGGTGATTATATCCAGCCTGTGCAACAAAACGCGCAACTTATCGCTCGCCTGGATTGCCTGGGTTCCTTTGCGGTTCAGGCCAGGACTGAAAATTACTGCAAGCCGGAAATAATGGAAGGCTATGAGCTGGAGATTAGCGAGGGGAGGCACCCCGTTATCGAAAAGCAACTCCCAATTGGTGAGAACTATGTGACCAACAACCTGCATCTGGACCGGGAAAACCAGCAGGTGATCATGATCACCGGCCCCAATATGAGTGGTAAGTCGGCTATTTTGAGGCAAACCGCGCTGATCGTGCTCATGGCCCAGATGGGTAGTTTTGTACCGGCCAAATCGGCTGAGATCGGACTGGTAGACAAGATTTTTACCCGGGTGGGAGCCAGCGATAATATCTCTATGGGCGAGTCGACCTTTATGGTAGAGATGAACGAAACGGCGAGTATTCTTAATAATATTTCAGACCGAAGCCTGGTGCTGCTCGATGAAATTGGTAGGGGTACAAGTACTTACGACGGGATTTCGATTGCCTGGGCAATCAGTGAATACCTGCATGAACATCCTGCCAGGCCAAAGACGCTTTTTGCGACGCATTACCACGAGCTCAATGAGATGTGCGACACCTTTGATCGTATCAAAAACTTTAATGTTTCGGTAAAAGAACTGAAGGATAATGTGCTTTTCCTTCGGAAACTGGTGCCGGGAGGCAGTGAGCACAGTTTTGGGATACACGTGGCCAGGATGGCCGGGATGCCTCAGCAGGTACTGCATCGCGCCAATAAGATCCTGGCAAAGCTCGAAAAATCCCATTCTATGGAAGATTCAGGCGAGATCCTGAAGAAATCGGCTGAAGATGAACTGCAGCTGAGTTTCTTTAACCTGGACGATCCCCTGCTGGAAGAACTCAAGGAGGAATTATTGCAAATAGATATTGATACCCTTACTCCCGTGGAAGCCCTGATGAAGCTTAATGAGATCAAGCGAATGCTGGCGGTTAAGACGAAAAAAGCCAGAACTTAGGCCCGGAAGTATTGAAGCTTAAGCGCTTAGTTTTCCGCTCTCAAAAACTAGATTCTTTTTTGTTGAAAAGACTTTGACATTATAAGATTTATATTAAATTTGCATCCGCAATAGCAGTTGCGACCACGATTGGATTCGTGGCAGTTCTTTTAAAACGCGAAAATAGCTCAGTTGGTAGAGCGCCACCTTGCCAAGGTGGAGGTCGCGGGTTCGAATCCCGTTTTTCGCTCTGAAATTATTTACGCTCGGGTGGTGGAATTGGTAGACACGTTGGACTTAAAATCCAATGAACAGCAACGTTCGTACGGGTTCAAGTCCCGTCCCGAGTACCAAAAGCCTTGTTAATCGACTGATTTTCAAGGCTTTTTTATTTTGGTTGCCAAACATATGCCAAATATTTTTATAATGTTATCCAATTGCATTCTGTTAATTTCAAT
>NZ_JBEPWD010000063.1:0-12520 GCF_041642575.1 Salegentibacter sp.
AAAAGTTAAAGTTTCTCCTCCGGCTACGCTCAAACTCAACAAGAGTAAACTTACAGCATAAGTAGCTGATAATCAAAAAAAGTCGTTAAAATTTTTAATTAAGTCGGTGAAAGGTACGCTAGAGCATTGCGTAAGGGATCTTGACTCTTACAAGAGCTTGGCTATATTAACACCAATTAAATAACCTCAAGAAGCGTTAATTGGGAATCTTCCCGCTCTAAGTCAATGGAAAAAGCTTTGGATATCCATATATGGTCATCCAAAGCTTTTAAAAAATTCGCTATTTAAGCAGCGGTTTTTCTACCTGGTCTAAAAATGCTCTTCCAGGTGGTGGTGTTCATCAATTAATGGTCCGCCACCGAGAATTTGCCTGGAAGCCTGTCCTGCAAACTTCTCGAAATTCAGGTGGAATGAGTGGGCCAGCTGTATCGCTTTTTGAATATAAGCGCCCTTGTTATCCCAGGTATTTATTGGGTCCAGCGTTTCTGCAGGAACCCCAGGGCAGGAAACAGGCATATAAAGACCAAAAATAGGGTGGACCTTAAAATCTACATTTTCCAGTTGACCTTCAAGAATGGCCGAGATCATAGCACGGGTATATTTTAGCTTGATCCTGGAACCAACCCCATAAGGACCGCCACTCCAGCCCGTATTTATTAGCCAAACCTTTACATTAGCCTCAGTCATTTTTTTACTCAGCATCTCGCCATAAACCGTTGGATGTAATGGCATAAAAGGTTCTCCAAAACAGGCCGAAAACGAGGGAACCGGTTCATGAATGCCGGCTTCTGTTCCCGCTACCTTTGCGGTGTAACCGGAAATAAAATGATAGGCAGCCTGTCCGGGAGTAAGTCTCGAGACCGGGGGAAGCACCCCAAAAGCATCACAGGTTAGGAAAAAGATATCAGTAGGGTTTTCTGCATAGGAGGGTTGCTGAATATTTTCAATATGATCTATAGGATAACTAACCCTTGTATTCTGGGTAATACTGCTATCCTCAAAATCAACCTCCCTGCTATTTTTCCTGAAGATCACGTTTTCCAGCATAGCACCTGGTTTAATAGCCCGGAAAATATCCGGTTCTTTCTCTTCAGTAAGATCTATAACCTTGGCATAGCAACCGCCTTCGAAATTAAAAATGATATTCTCCTCAGTCCAGCCATGTTCATCATCGCCAATAAGCTTGCGGTCAGGATCTGCAGAAAGGGTAGTTTTTCCCGTGCCGGAAAGTCCGAAGAAAATCGCTGTATCTCCATCTTTTCCAACATTCGCAGAACAGTGCATGGGTAATACATTTCTTTCCACCGGAAGAATGAGGTTAAGTGCAGAGAAAATTCCTTTTTTAATTTCACCGGTATAAGCCGATCCTCCCACCAGTGCAATTTTTCTGCTAAAGTTAAGTATGCTAAAGTTTCCCTGCCGTAAGCCATATTTTTCAGGGTCTTGCTCAATGTAACCGGGCGCACAAACTACCAGCCAGTCTTCATTAAAATCTTCAAGCTCTTCTTCATTGAGACGAAGAAACATGTTTTTTACAAAGAATGCAGACCAGGGATACTCTGCAATAGTCCGTACATCAAGCCGGTATTCAGGATAAGCGCCAACATAACCATCGTGAACGTAGAGCTCTTTCCCGCTTAAATAAGCGGTAACCCTTTCATAAAGACGATCAAAATTATCAGGGGAAATAGGTTTATTGATCTTTCCCCACCATACTTTATCCCTGGTATAATCATCTTTTACAAGAAAGCGGTCTTGTGGCGATCGCCCTGTAAATTTCCCGGTATTAACGGCCAGTGTACCGTTTTCTGTTTCTACACCCATGTTTTTCTCTACGGTGATCTTCTGTAACTCTTCTCCGGAAAGGTTTCGGTGGGCTACAGTGTCTTTTAATCCGTACTTTTTTAAGAAGGTGACATCGGAATTTTTGACTTGTGTTTCCATAATTTTAGATTTAGTCATATTAATAGGGCCATATTAGTGGCACCAGGATAATCGTAGTAATGAAAAGCAATAAAAGTAGTGGGGCTCCTACTTTAAAATAATCTGCAAACTTGTAATTTCCGGCTGTCATCACCATTGCATTGGTGGGAGTTGCAACTGGGGTTAAACAGGCGGTAGAGGCGCTTACAGCAACCACCATCAAAAATGGTTCTGGCGATATTCCCAGCTTACCTGAAGCATATAAGGTAATAGGAGCCATAAGAATCGCCGTAGCCGAATTACTAATGGCCTGACTAAAAAGGGAAGTTACCAGGAATATACCGGCAAGAAGAGCTGTAGGATGAATGGCACCGAGAGAATTTACCAGGCCATTGGCCGCTATTTGTGCCAGTCCGGTTTTTTGTAAAGCCAGCCCCATTGGGATCATTGCGGCTATCATTACCACACTCGTCCAGCTAATACCACTGTAGGCTTTGGCTATGGGAACACAGCCGGTAAGCATCACAATTCCTGCACAAATTAAAGCCGCTACAGATCCCGGCATCACATCAAAGACAAGCAGGAGTATTAGCAACAGCAGGGCTCCCATAGCAATAAAAGAGCGGTAGCCAAGCATATCGACATCTTTGCTCATCGCCTCAGGGCTACCAACAATTACCAGGTTTTCATGAATGGCTTTTAAACTATCTATATTCTTCCAGGCTCCCCGTATTACAAAACTATCTCCGGCCTGAATCTGTATTTTATTTTCCTTTAAAGGCTTATTTCCGCGGGAGACTCCCAGCAATTGTATACCGGTTTGCTCCAGGTAGCTACCCAATGCTACTGTTTGTCCCACAAGTCGTGAACTAGGGGTGACTACCATTTGAGCCATACCCACTTCCAGATTTATCAACTCTTCTTTAAGCTCTTTATCATTAGGAATGATAATCAGGTTAAAATCGAGGATTAGCTTGTCTACTGCCTCAGTGCTTCCTTTCACGATAATAATATCATGATACAGCAATTTAGTCCTCTGTAACGGAATCTCAACATACTTAGATTGGTTTTTGAAAGGCTTTGAATGTCGGCGTCTAAGTCTAACAATAGAGACCCCATATTTCTCTTCCAGCTGCCAGTCCTCAATCCTTGTATTGAGAAGTGGAGACATGGACCTAATTTTCAATCTGTATAAATTATGCCCAATACTATACTCTTCAATCCACTTATGCATTTCAGAATCTATATTTATAGGGCGATCCTTACTTTCCCTGGCGGGTAAAAGCTTTTGGCCTAAATATCTAAAATACAATAAGGTAATAAGAAGTAAAGGCACTCCTATAAGACTGAATTCAAAGAAGGAGAACCCGTCCATTCCATTCTGGATTAGCGTATCACTCACAATGATGTTTGGAGGAGTACCCGTTAAGGTGAGAAGGCCACCTGTATTAGAACCGTAGGCCATTGGGATAAGCAATTTAGAAGGCAGGGTTCCTGCAGTCCATGCAGCAGAAACCGTCATAGGCATAAGAGCAGCAACGGCCCCGGTGTTGCTCACTAATCCTGAAAGCAAACCGGAGCCAAGGGTAATAAGTACAAGTAGTCTATTAGTGCTCTTTTTAGCAAACTTCACAAACTTCCTGCCCGCCAAAGCCGTCCATCCTGTTCTGGCAAGTCCTTCTCCAATGATGAATAAGGCCGCAATCATTATTACGGTAGGATTGCTGAAACCACTAAGGGTTTCAGGAAGGTCCAGAATCCCGAAAAGGAACAGGGCCAACATAGACATTAGGGCTACAACATCTGGCGGATATTTATCCCAGACAAAGAGCACTATGGTAATCACGAGAATAGCTAGGAGCAGGTACATCTTTTTGCGAGATTAATCCAGCACAAGTACAGGAATATCGCTTTTTAATGTCACTTCCCTGGTTAATTTCCCTTTTGAGGGGGAACCTGTTTTGGAATGGGTTTTGGGCATAATCGCCAGTAAATCCACGTCATTCTTTTTAATGTAATTATCAATCCCCTCCAGTATGTCTTCATTTTCTGCAAAACTGTGGTGGGAGTAAAACATTTCAAGATAATATTGTAGGGTACTCTCATTCTTTTCATCAGCCTCCGAATATCCTAAACTTTCCGGATTACGGCTTACCGTGAGAACATCTACCTCTGCTTTAGTGCTACTTGATACATCCAGTAAAAGGTTTAGGGTAGAGGTGTCATGCATCACATCTTCTCCCAATGCAAGCAATATTTTCTTCAGTTTAAAATGTTTATGGCTTACAGGTATTACCAATACAGGCAAATCGGCTTCAAGTACAAACCTCGAAGTTCTGGTCACCGGAGATTCCACTCCCTCTTCGGCCCCACTTGTGCCCATTATTACAAGATCAATATCCAGGGATTTATGGAGATCAACTATTGTATCTGTGAATTTTCCGGTGCGGAAAAGATATCCAATTGGGGGTTCACCGGCTACCTGATACTTTTCCACCAGTTCTTCAAAATTGTTTTTCAGCTCATTTTCTTCATTTGCGTCCATTTTAGAATTGGAAATATAAAGCAAATTGATACCGGCTTTCTCGCACCCGGCTGCAAGTTTAATGGCATACTTGAGCGCATTCATTGAAACATCAGAAAAGTCGAATGGAATTAAAAAATTTTTCATAATCGTGGTATTAATCGGTTAACAAGAAGTTCAGGAATAATTCTACTTTCTTTATGGTCTTTAATACAAAAAAAAATGGTTTCAGAAAGTAACTAAAGGTACCTTTCTTCCTCTCCTAAAAATATGACGACGGTCATATTTCAAATAGTTAAGACGGAATACAAATACGCTGTGAGCCCTTGCTATCAGCGAAATCGTTGTAGTTAGGCGAAACTCAAAAAAACCTGTTGAAGGGGAATTCCAAACTTTAATTTTAACATTAAAATGTGAATTTATGGAGCGGGGCCTCCGGGATGATTTTTTTCCATTCTAAATGAAAAAAATCATCCCGGAACTGATTAAGATCAATTTTTGGCTTGCCGGTAGTTCATACCTTTATCAAAGAATATTTTTTCTATCACTTACCTGAATTTACCGCTATGAAAAGCTGTTCAAAACACAGTATTTCAGTGTTTACTATAATTTTTGCAATGCTAATAAGCAATTTGCCTGCATTTGCCCAAAGTGATAGCCTGATTGACGATTACTCCTACTTTAAAAGAAATTTTAAATTAAATGCTCTTGTAGTTGGCAGGTATACAACTTCCCTGAACAGTGATATAGATTATCTTGGGAAACACTTTGCAGATAAGGAGGATGTGGTGACTAACTCCTTTGAAATGCAATACGTACGTTTATCAACAACTTTCTTTATCAATGACAGGATCACCTCTTCCATCCTGGTGAATTTAGCCGAATTTAAAAACGAACAGTTGCATGGGAAAGTATTGGAAAATGCCTTTGTTCGCTACCGTCATAACAACTATTTTTCATTGATGCTGGGCCAGTTCAGGCCGTTCTTTGGATTAGAAGATTTGCATCCTTTCCAACTGGATAATTCCTATGCCTGGTCAAGGCAGTATTCTCTTTTTGGAAGAAATGGCTGGCAAAGTTTTCAGATAGGCGCCGCAGTGTTTGGATCGCTTGAATCAAATATTCTATCTTATTACCTGACGGTTTATAATGGTAATAACAGGAACGTGATGGGCGATAATGACAGTTCTAAAAACCTCACTTTCCGCTTAGAATATATGCCGTTTTCCGTTTTAAGAATCGGTTTGAACGCTGGCAAAGCCCGCTATAAAAGACAAAATGCCAATGCCTATGGAATAGACGGGCAATTCAAGCAGCCACTGGGAAACAGGTTTGATCTTGATATTAATGCCGAATATAAAAAGGGGACAAACTTTGAGGCATTCCGACTTTCTGAAGCTCCGTTACAAAACCTTGATGATTACCAGATGGAAGGCTATTATTTTCTTTCGAGACTACGATATAAGCTTCACGCACCGCGATTACGGGCGCTGGAAGTAAGTTTCAGGCAGGAATACCTGGACAGGAATACTGCTGCTGAAAACGATGAGCTTATGACTTATGTCCCCATGATGAGCCTGGTTTTTGCCGGAACTTATGATGCTAAACTATCCCTTGTGGGGGTGATTAACGATTATAATCGCAATCACCCCGGAACCGCACAATACGACTCTAATAAAATGCTTTTACAATTTCAGGTGGCCTATTAGAATGATTAACAAAAAAAAATTAACCTATGATATGGTTTATTAAAAACTCAGTTACAAGGAAAAATCTTATGGCCTTAACCGGCCTTTTCCTGTCCTTCTTTTTAATCATTCACCTCGCCGGAAATTTACAGCTTCTGCTTCCCGAAACAACGGCAAAACTGCAATACAATTCCTACAGCCAATTCCTTGGAGGCAACCCCATGGTGATCGCTGTTTCCTTTGTTCTGTATGCGTGTATAATTCTGCACAGCTTAGATGCTATCTATCTTGCAGTAAAACGAAAAAAAGCCAATGGAGTTTCATACTCAAAAGACAGAAGAGGAAGAGCAAGCACCTGGTATTCCCGGCATATGATGGCCTTAGGAATTATAGTTTTTGTTTTCTTAGTGATCCACTTTAAAGATTATTGGTACAAATATAAGTTTGGGGATCTCCCGCTGGATGAGAATGGCAATAAGGATCTCTACACTTTGGTGATGGTGTCTTTCGAGCAATTATGGTATGTGGTTCTTTACGTAATAGCTATAATCGCGCTGGGGTATCATTTGCTTCACGGTGTCTTCAGCGCTCACAGGACCATAGGCTTATATCATCCGGTTTACAATAAAATCATCAGGATACTGGGAATTACTTTCGCAGTAGTAATTACTATAGGCTATATAATTATTCCGGTTTTCATCTATATAAATCACCAGACATGAGCGAAATAACAAACACTAAGGTGCCGGCGGGGCCGCTGGCTGAGAAATGGAGTAATTACAAAGCTTCAGCAAAACTGGTGAGCCCAAATAACAGAAAAAAATTTGAGGTGATCGTAGTCGGCACCGGTCTGGCAGGTGCATCTGCTGCTGCCTCTCTCGCGGAAATGGGTTATAATGTAAAAAGCTTTTGCTTTCAGGATTCGGCAAGAAGAGCGCATTCTGTAGCCGCCCAGGGCGGTGTTAATGCCGCAAAGAATTACAGGAATGATGGAGACAGTGTGTACCGGATGTTTTATGACACCATTAAAGGAGGAGATTTTCGAGCCCGGGAAGCCAATACTTACCGCCTGGCCGAATGCTCTGCAAGTTTAATAGACCAGGCTGTGGCACAAGGCGTACCTTTTGGAAGAGAATACGGAGGATATCTAAGGAACCGTTCGTTTGGCGGGGTGCAAGTCTCCCGGACTTTCTATGCACGTGGACAAACCGGCCAACAATTACTTCTTGGATCATACCAGGCACTACTGAGACAACAAAAAGCTGGTAAAGTTCAGCTTTATACTCGACATGAAATGCTGGACCTGGTGCTAATTGAGGGCAAGGCCCGCGGAATTATTGCCCGCAACCTGGATACAGGAGAAATTGAACGTCACGCCGGGCATACAGTAATTCTCGCCACCGGTGGATTTGGTAAGATATACTACCTTTCTACTCTTGCCATGGGCTGTAATGCTTCAGCTATTTGGAGGGCTCATAAGAAAGGCGCTTTTATGGCCAATCCAAGCTGGACTCAAATTCACCCTACCTGTCTTCCGCAGAGCGGGGAATATCAGTCTAAACTTACTTTAATGAGTGAATCCCTTCGGAATGACGGAAGGATTTGGGTGCCTAAAGCTAAAGACGAGACACGAGCTCCCGGAGAAATACCTGAAGAGGAAAGGGATTATTACCTGGAGCGAAAATATCCGTCCTACGGAAACCTTGCTCCCCGGGATATTGCCTCCAGGGCAGCAAAGGAACAAATTGACCTCGGGAAAGGGATAGGCCCACTTAAAAACGCAGTGTACCTGGATTTTTCCAAAGCTATTAAAGAATACGGCAAAGATGTTATTGCTGAAAGGTATGGGAACTTATTCACCATGTACCGAAAAATTACAGGAACCGATGCTTATAAAGAACCTATGAAAATTTCCCCCGCCGCTCATTTTTCCATGGGAGGTTTATGGGTAGATTATGAACTTATGACTTCCATTCCGGGGCTTTTTGCCATTGGAGAAGCTAATTTTTCAGATCATGGGGCAAACAGGCTGGGAGCCAATTCTCTGTTGCAGGCCTGTGTAGACGGATATTTCGTGCTGCCTTATACGCTGCAGAATTACCTGGCAGACGAAAACAAAGATTCGAAGAATTCTATAGATCATCCTGCATTTAAGGAGGTAGAGCAAAATGTGCGCAGCCAGATGGAGAGATTTCTAAGCTGTAAAGGCAAACGAACAGCAGAAGATTTTCATAAGGAAATCGGCAGGGAATTATATGACAAATGTGGCCTGCTTCGTACCAAAAAAGGATTGGAGGAAGCAATTCAGAATATACGCAGGATAAGAGAAGAGTTTGAAGAAGACCTTATGGTGCCGGGAGATGCCGAGGAGGTTAACAGCGAATTGGAAAAAGCCGGAAGGGTTGCAGATTACATGGAGCTGGCAGAGCTTATGTGTATAGATGCGCTGCACCGTGAAGAATCATGCGGGGCTCATTTTAGAGCAGAACACCAGACGCAGGAAGGCGAGGCAAAAAGGGATGACGAAAATTTCAGTTATTCTGCGGCCTGGGAATGGTCCGGAGACATTTCTGCTCCTATCCTGAATAAAGAATCCCTGGTCTTTGAAACCGTTGCTCCAACTATCAGGAGTTATAAATAAGAGAAAATTTCTTCCGCAGCTATAAAAAATTCGGGAAGGAAATTTAGAAGAATAGCATTCAATTAAATCACATCAGGATGAGAATAATTTTAAAGATCTGGAGACAAAAAAACAGGGAAGCCAAAGGAAAATTCTGCGATTATGTGCTGGAGGAGGTAACCAGGGATATGTCTTTTCTGGAAATGTTGGATATGCTGAATAACCAGCTGGTAAGGCAGGGAGAGCGGGCAGTGGAGTTTGACCATGATTGCAGGGAAGGAATTTGCGGACAGTGCGGAGTAATGATTAACGGAATAGCCCACGGGCCGCTTAAGCACACGACTACCTGCCAGTTGCACATGCGGGAATTTAATGATGGGGATACGATTTATGTTGAACCCTTTAAAGCAAAGGCTTTTCCGGTGGTACGGGACCTGAAGGTAGACCGTTCCTCCCTGGATCGTATTATCGCCTCTGGCGGATATGTTTCAGTAGATACCGGTCAGGCCCCTGAAGCCAACAGTATTCCGGTGACTTATCAGGAGGCAGAAACCGCTTTTGATGCTGCTGCCTGCATCGGCTGTGGGGCTTGTGTAGCAAGCTGTACAAATTCCAGTGCAGCTTTATTTACCGGTGCCAAGATCACTCATCTCGCACGCTTACCACAGGGTGATAAAGAAACTTCCTCCAGAACTGTGGACATGGTGAACCAAATGGAAGAGGAAGGCTTCGGACATTGCAGCAATACAGAAGCCTGCCAGGTGGAATGCCCGGAAAATATTTCAGTGCTCACTATTGCAAAAATGAACTATGAATATAACCGGGCCAAAATCCTGTTTAAGAAATAACCTTTAGATTAACCTGATTCCTGAATTTAAGCCCTGGATTTAACCTGTGTTTTTAAGTCCGCTTGCAAGGGCGGTGGTTATCTCCAGGAGAAGAGTCACCAGGGAACTCTCATTCCGATCATCACTGGCTCTCCACAGCTCCAGGTTTTTAATCTGTAAATGATGCAGGGTTAGAAGCGCATCCTCTCTTCGGTTTAAATTGTCCAGCAGGCTTTGGCGGCGTTCCTCCCTATTGGTATCAAACATAGCACCTATCTGGTCCAGACTTTCAGTATGTTCGGTTTTAATGATCTCTGTGAGTTCCTGCCGAACATTTTGATTCTTAACCAATTCAGCATAAAGGCTCATAACCTCGGGGGATGCATTCATAAGATTGGTTTCCACCTGGATAAGTATATAACGCAGCAAAGGCCATTTATCAGCAAAATCCCTGAGCTGCATATAGCTATCCTTATCCTCATTTTTCAGCTTTTGCAATGCATAGCCAATTCCAAACCAACCGGTAATATTAAAGCGGGATTGATTCCAGCTGAAAACCCACGGGATTGCCCTCAAATCTCCCAGGGTTCTTGTTCCGGTGCGACGTGCGGGACGCGAGCCTATTTTACTTAATTCCAGCACATCAATAGGAGTTGCCTCCCCGTAAAATTCAAGGAAGGAAGGGTGATTTATCAAATCCTGGTACTTCTCCTGGGAATACTGAGCCAGTTTTCTCAAAGCTGCCACAGGATAGGTAGTAGCGCGCTGCGGAAAGCTATTGTAACCTGTTTGCAAAGCGGTACCGGAAAGTAACATCTCGAGGTTATAACTGGCGGTAAGTCGGTTTGCAAATTGCTGGGAAATCGTTTCTCCCTGTACCGTTAGCTTCATTTCACCACTCAGGCTTCCGGGCGGCATACTTTCAAGGAAACGGTGATATTTTCCGCCACCCCTGCTTATGGTACCTCCAATTCCATGGAAGAATTTGAAACGCACAGCGTTCTCTTCTGCCGTTTTGGTAAGCGCCTCTTCAGCCTGGTAAATATGCCATCTACTGGCAATAATTCCCCCATCTTTGTTACTGTCGCTATAGCCCAGCATCACTTCCTGTACCCCGTCTTTACTTTTTTTGTAGGCAGGGTGCTTTAAATAACTATCCATTACTTTATCGGATGCCAGCAAGTCATCAATGGTTTCAAACAAAGGCACAACCTGGAAAGTATTACAGCTAAGACCAGCTTCCCTCATGAGTACATACACCAGAAGCAGGTCACTCAAGCCGCGGGTCATACTCACAATAAAGGATCCTATTCCCTGCGGACCATATTTTTCTGAATGTTTTTTAACCACCCGGTAACAATCCAGCACCTTATCTGCTTCCGGCCCGAAGGATTTACCTCCGATGGCAAATGGCCTGTTGGTTTTTAATTCTTCAGATAAAAAATCGATTCGCTTCTCTTCATTCCAGCTGCGGTATTCGGGCAGCTCGGGATAGGTAGTTTTAAGGATCTGTTCCATCGCCTTGTCGTGGAATTCACTATTCTGCCTTATATCGAGGCGGGCGAGGTGAAAGCCAAAACTTTGCAGCAAACGTTCGGTGGGGAAGATCAGGTCTTCCACAATTCTTTTTGCGTCAATTTCCAACAGAGATGACTTAAGCACCTGTAAATCCTTCAGAAGATCTTCCGGACTTGCATATACTTGCTCATCCAGGTTGTTTTGCTCTTCCATCGTGTTGGTTAGCTGCACCAGCATTAACGAAAGAAACTGGCGCCAGGGCTCATAGGGATTCCTTTCTGCGGCGATTTTTCCTGCTTCCCCTAATAGCTCCAGCTTTTTGTCAATTTCATCATTAAGAATCTCCGGAATGAGGTTTCGTTTCTTTGAAAAGCTGAGGTGCGTTACCAGCTCATTTAACTGGGTATTGATAAGTTCCAAAGCGGCTTTTCTTTGTTCTTTAAGGGTGCTTTCGGTAATGGCAGCGGTGACGTGCGGATGCCCGTCCCGGTCGCCCCCTACCCAGGAACCAAACTGCAGCCGGGGATAGGTGAGTTTTTCGGGGTCAAAGCCCATTTCCAGCCAGCTTTGTCTAAGCTGAATATCGGTTTTTTTAAGCGCCATCGGAAAAACTTTACTCAGGTAGTGCACTACATTATTCCTTTCTTTTTCCACCGTTGGTTTTTCCAGGTAGATCTCCCCTGTTCTCCACCATCTTTCGAGTAGCGCCATAATATCTTCTCCAATTACCTTTCTTTCTGAAGAAGAATAAGCGGTATTTTCCAGCTTGATGAGTTTAAGGTAGATCTCCCGGTGTAATTCCAGGATAGATATTCTCTTCGCTTCGGTAGGATGTGCAGTAAGTACCGGAGTCACACTTATTTTTTGCAGGATCTCTTGCATTTGGTCCTGCGATAAGCCCTGGGATTTCCACCTGTTAAAGGTCTCACTCCAGGAACCCCGAATGGCCTGCAATCCCTTATTGTCGATGAGTTTCCTGCGGTATTGCACGGCAGCATTCTCTTCTACCAGATTCATAAGTTGCATGTACATGCTTAGCACCTGGATCTGTTTTTCATTTAGTTTTATATCCTCAGGGATGTGGTTCTTAGAGCCGTCCTGTGAGAGTAGATCTACCAGTTCATGTTCTCCAAGCTCTTTCAAAACCTGGCGGAAACAATTGGTAAGGAATTCCATGTCTTTCCATATCTTTTCAAAAGATAGCGTATTGGTACTTTGGTTCATTTTCCGCAATTTTTAATTAAAAAATTAAATTAACTAAATGAACGATAAAGGAAAAATTAGGGAAGCGCTAAGTAAAGCTAAGCTGACCCGAATCATGTTTTTTTGGGGAGTTTTGTAAGCGTGATTCAGAGCCGTATACAGGCTTTTCTAAACAGCCACAGGGGGTTAGTATATTTCAAACGTTTGAGGCGAAGGG
>NZ_JBEPWD010000064.1:0-12288 GCF_041642575.1 Salegentibacter sp.
CTTGATGCTGCTCTGGCCATTGAGATCTTTCATAATTTCTCCCTGGTTCACGACGATATAATGGATGCTGCTCCGCTTAGACGCGGTCAAAAAACCGTTCACGAGAAATGGGATCTTAATACAGGAATTCTCTCCGGGGATGCGATGTTGATAAACGCCTATCAATTATTCGAAAATTATGAGGATAAGGTATTCCGGGAACTGGCAGAATTATTTACAAAAACGGCTAGAGAGGTTTGTGAAGGCCAGCAGTACGATATGGATTTTGAAACTCGAGAGGATGTGAAGATCGAGGACTATCTAAAAATGATAGAATACAAAACAGCTGTTTTGGTAGGTGCCTCTCTACAAATGGGAGCAATAGTTGCAGAAACCTCTCAGGAATGTAAAGATGCTATTTATCAATACGGAAGACTTCTTGGAATTGCTTTTCAATTACAGGATGATTACCTCGATATTTTTGGAGACCCCGAAACCTTTGGAAAACAAACAGGTGGAGACATAATAGTAAATAAAAAAACCTTTCTCTATTTAAAGGCGTTAGAGCTATCCGGTAAGCGGGAAGCAAGACAGCTTGAGCATCTTTATTCCATTAATCCGGCAGAGAGTTTGGGTAAAATCGACGCAGTAAAATCAATATTTTTAAGCAGCGGTGCTGCAGACCTAACCCGCGCAGAAATCGAAAAATATACTCAAAAAGCCTTCGAAATTTTAGACCAGATCGACCTGAAGGAAGACAAAAAAAATCCGCTACGTCAATTCGGGGCAAGCTTAATGGGAAGACAAGTTTAAATTATGTCTTAGGATAAATCTGAAAATGATATGAAATTTCTCAAGCTTACAGAATTTTTCCTGATAATACGTGGGCTTACTATGTTAAACTTCTTATAAGGCATAGGATAATTATATCGTTTTCTTCAGCGCCTTTTTCTAAAAATTGTATTTTTGTCCTGTTTTTAGATTTATAAGAAACATTAGTTTCCACCTATGGATAGATTTTCATTTCTAAATGCTGCACACACAGCATATTTCGCCGAACTTTACGACCAATACCTTCAATATCCCGATAGTGTAGAGCCCAGTTGGAGGGCTTTTTTTCAAGGATTTGATTTTGGGATGGAGCAAAATGGCATTTCGCCTGATACCCTTGAGGAAGCTCCGGTAAACTTTGAAGAGGGAGAGATACCTGATCATGTTATTAAAGAATTCAGAGTAATTCGATTAATTGATGGTTATCGTACACGGGGTCATTTATTCACTAAAACAAACCCTGTTAGGGAGCGTCGTAAATATTCACCAACCCTTGATATAAATAACTTTGATCTTTCAGAACAAGATCTGGATACTGTTTTTAATGCGGGAGATGTATTGGGCATAGGTCCCAAAACGCTTAAAGAAATAATTACTCACCTTGAGAATGTTTATTGCGATTCAATAGGGATCGAGTATATGTATATTCGTAAACCGGAAGAAATTTCCTGGATTCAGTCTAAGCTTAATGTAAATGAAAACCATCCTTCATTTAATTCAGAGGAGAAAAAGCAAATTCTCAGAAAATTAAATGAAGCAGTGTCCTTTGAATCTTTTCTCCATACTAAGTATGTAGGCCAAAAGCGATTTTCCCTGGAAGGGGGTGAGAGCTTGATCCCGGCTCTCGATTCACTAATTGAAAAGGCGGCTGAGATAGGAGTTAAGGAGTTTGTGATGGGGATGGCCCACCGCGGAAGATTAAATACGCTTACCAATATCTTCGGAAAAAGCGCAAAAGATATATTTAGCGAATTTGACGGAAAAGATTACGAGCAGGATATTTTTGACGGGGATGTAAAATATCACCTCGGATGGTCTTCAGGCCGTATTACCAATAAAGGAAAAGGAATTAATATTAATATTGCTCCGAATCCATCTCACCTGGAGACTGTAGGTCCAGTAGTAGAGGGGATAACCCGGGCAAAGCAAGATCGACGCTACGAGGGAGATACCAGTAAGGTTCTTCCTATCCTGGTTCATGGGGATGCTGCTATTGCGGCCCAGGGAGTGGTCTATGAAGTGGTGCAAATGGCTCAATTAGACGGTTATAAAACCGGTGGAACCATTCATATTGTGGTTAATAACCAAATTGGCTTTACCACTAATTATTTGGACGGTCGTTCTTCTACGTATTGTACCGATATTGCGAAAGTGACTCTTTCTCCTGTACTTCACGTGAATGCTGATGATGTTGAAGCAGTGGTTCACTCTATTCTATTTGCACTGGAATTCAGGATGAAATTTGGTCGCGATGTATTTATCGATTTATTGGGCTATAGAAAATATGGACATAATGAAGGGGATGAACCCAGATTTACCCAGCCAAAACTTTATAAGGCAATTGCCAGGCACGATAACCCCAGAGACATTTATGCCAAAAAGCTTAAACAGGAAGGGGTTATTGAAGAAGATTATGTAGGGAAACTGGATAAGGAATACAGAGCCAAACTAGACGAAAACCTGGAAGATTCAAGAAAAGAAGAAACTACCAGGGTGACACCATTTATGTATGAGGAATGGGAAGGCTTTGAATCAGTGCGACAAGAAGGGATGTTGGAATCCATCGATACCACTGTGGATATTAAGAAGCTTGATGAGGTGGCAGATACTATTTCGAAATTGCCCGGTGATAAAAAATTCCTTCGAAAGATCAATAAGATCATAGAGGGTAGGAGGAAGATGTATTTCGAAGATAACAAGCTTGACTGGTCTATGGCAGAGCATCTGGCTTATGGCACCCTAATGACCGAAGGTTATAATGTTCGGCTTAGTGGCCAGGATAGTGAAAGAGGAACCTTCTCTCACCGTCACGCCGTATTAAAAGTTGAAGATAGCGAAGAAGAAATTATCCTTCATAATAATATTCCAGATAGAGATGGGGATATATTTATCTATAATTCTCTTTTAGCTGAATATGGGGTTGTAGGGTTCGATTATGGTTACGCCATGACTAGCCCAAAAACACTTACCATTTGGGAAGCACAGTTTGGGGATTTCGTGAATGGTGCCCAGATTATGATCGATCAATATATTTCTGCTGCCGAAGATAAATGGAAATTACAGAACGGATTGGTGATGCTCTTGCCGCATGGGTATGAAGGACAGGGAGCAGAACACTCTTCGGGAAGAATGGAGCGTTTTCTTCAGCTTTGTGCAAGGGATAATATGTATGTAGCCGACGTTACTACCCCGGCCAACATGTTCCATATTCTTAGAAGGCAAATGAAATCTGGTTTCAGGAAGCCGCTAATTATCTTCACTCCAAAAAGTTTATTGAGACATCCAAAAGTTGTTTCAACAAAAGAAGAATTTGCAAATGGTAGTTTCCAGCCGTTCCTGGATGATGAAGATGCCAAGGTAGATAAGATTAAAACCCTTGTTTTCTGTACCGGTAAATTCTATTATGACTTATTGGAATTCAGGGAAGAAAATAAGCGCGATGATGTAGCCCTGGTAAGACTGGAACAATTATTCCCGCTGCCGGTTTCAGAAATGAAAGAAGCCTTGAAAAAATACAAAAATGCCGATGACATTGTTTGGGCTCAGGAAGAGCCAAGAAACATGGGGGCTTATGGTCACTTGTTGTTGCATTTTGATGAAGCGAAGAATTTCAGGGTTTGCAGCCGGAAATTTTATGGTTCACCCGCTGCCGGTAGTTCGGTGAGGTTTAAAAAACGTCACGAAAAAGTTATTGCCTGCGTGTTTGATAAAAATTTAGAAGAATAAATAATAAAAAGTAAATTCGAAATAGATTTCTGCCTGGCAGAGATTACAAAATAAAAAATAAGAACATGGCCTTAGAAATGAAAGTTCCTTCTCCGGGAGAATCAATAACCGAAGTAGAAATAGCCCAGTGGCTTGTTGAAGACGGAGATTACGTTGAAAAAGATCAGGCAATTGCCGAAATAGACAGCGATAAAGCAACCCTGGAACTTCCTGCGGAAGCTAGCGGGATAATCACCCTTAAAGCCGAGGAAGGCGATGCCGTAGCGGTAGGTGAGGTGGTTTGTCTTATCGATACTGAGGCTGCAAAACCAGATGGTGGCGAAGAAAAATCCGGAAAATCCGAAGAAAAGAAAGAAGAGAAATCTGAAAAGGAAGAGCCTAAAGAGGAAGAGAAAAAGGAAGAACCAAAAAAATCGGAAAAAGAAAGCTATGCTACGGGAAGTCCATCTCCCGCTGCAAAGAAAATTCTTGATGAAAAAGGAATCGAGGCCAAATCTGTAAAAGGAAGTGGTAAAGACGGGCGTATAACTAAAGAAGACGCTGTACAGGCTAAGGCTTCAATGGGAACTCCCGGTCCTGGGAAGAGAGGGGAGTCTCGAAAAAAAATGTCTATGCTTAGACGTAAAGTTGCGCAAAGACTTGTTACGGTTAAGAATGAAACTGCAATGCTAACTACTTTTAACGAAGTAGATATGTCTCCAATATTCGCATTGCGTAAAAAATACAAAGAGGAATTTAAAGACAGGCATGGTGTAGGCCTTGGATTTATGTCCTTCTTTACTCTTGCCGTTGTTAGAGCTTTGGATCTCTTTCCGGATGTAAACTCTATGATAGACGGCGATTACCAGATCAACCATGATTTTAAAGATATAAGCATTGCGGTATCAGGCCCTAAAGGATTAATGGTCCCTGTAATTAGAAATGCTGAAAATCTTAGTTTCCGGGGGATAGAAGCAGAAGTGAAGCGGCTGGCCACCCGTGCAAGAGATGGAGAGATCACCGTAGATGAAATGACGGGAGGAACATTTACCATCACCAATGGTGGGGTATTTGGTTCTATGCTCTCTACTCCTATTATTAACCCACCTCAAAGTGCGATCCTTGGAATGCACAACATTGTAGAGCGTCCGGTTGCCATAGATGGTCACGTGGAAATAAGACCTATTATGTATGTGGCATTATCTTATGATCACAGGATTATAGACGGAAAAGAATCTGTAGGATTTTTAGTAGCTATTAAGGAGGCCCTTGAAAATCCCGAAGAGCTATTAATGGATAATGATGTTAAACGGGCTTTGGAACTTTAAAAATCTAATTAGCACTATAATCAAAAAAGGAGGCCCGAAAGAGCCTCCTTTTCTAATTCACATTAACAAATTAATAAAAGACAAGCGATGCGATATTTAAGAATAAAACCCCAATGATTGCAATAACGAGGATTACAAAAAATACGGTAATAAAGGTTTTACTTCTGAACAAAATCTGCATCTTCTAACATTAAAGTTCAAAACTAAGTTTAAAGATGTTCCAGGACAAGGGGAAAAATCCCCTAATTTATTTTAGATATAGTGATTTGTTTTTGTAGTCTATAATCGCCTTGCCTCTATTTAGTAGATCGGCACCAATTATACCATGGACTTTTTCTGCATCATGGTTAATAAGGGCTTCATTTACGTGGCGTAGATCAAAAAGCACCAGGTCTACCTTTTTCTTTTTCCAACCTTTTATCTGAATTCGGTTTTTCAGAGCAATCTGAGTGAGCATATTGGTAGCCCCGGCTCCAGCGGCTTTTATGTCGCTATCTTCAGCGAGCAGTTGAAAATGTTCTACCGAATCCATCCCAACACAGGTGCTGGAAGCTCCGGTATCCAGTATGAAATTTCCTTCAATATTGTTTATTTTTGCAACCAGTTCAAGGTGATTGGTTTTGGTGGCTTTTAGCTTAATGCGCTTGTAACCTTTCTCTTTCAGCAATTTCTTTAATGACATTCCTTGTTTTTTGACAAAGATAGGTCTTCAAAATAAATTATTTTTGCATTTATGATTTTAACCGATACCCATATACATTTATATAGCGAAGATTTTCAGGAAGATCAAAAGGAGCTTATAGAAGAAGCTATCCAAAGCAACATCAATAGATTTTTCCTTCCGGCGATTGATTCATCTTACGTTCCCGCAATGTATGAGCTGGAGAAAAACTTTCCAGAAAATGTATTCCTGATGGCAGGTTTGCATCCAACTCATGTAAAAGATGATTTCAGGGACGAACTCAACAAGGTGGAAGCACAGTTTTCAGATAGAAATTTTGTGGCAGTTGGGGAAACAGGAATTGATCTTTACTGGGATAAAACCACACTGAAAATTCAACAGGAAGCATTCCGAAATCAAATTCGGCTGGCTAAGAAATATAAGTTACCAATAGTAATTCATTGTCGTGAGGCTTTCGATGAGATTTTTGAAGTTTTGGAAAGTGAAAAAAGCGATGATCTCTTCGGGATCTTTCATTGTTTTACGGGAACTTATGAGCAGGCTCAGCAAGCCTTGTCATATAATATGAAACTAGGGATAGGCGGGGTAGTCACTTTTAAAAATGGAAAAATCGATAAATTTTTGAATCAAATCCCGCTCAAGGAAATAGTTTTGGAGACTGACGGACCTTATCTGGCCCCTGCGCCCTTTAGGGGAAAACGCAACAAACCTGTATATTTGATAAAAGTAGCTGAGAAAGTTGCAGAAGTTTATGGAATTCCCCTGGAAGAAGTAGCTGAAATCACTACCCAAAACTCTAAAGATATTTTTGGAATTTAGGGAGGGATACATTTAAAATTTGTTCATTTGCCAAGAAAATAAGACTTTTTGTGAAGGATTTTGAAGAAATAAGATTTTACCGCGATGATGAGGTGCAACAGGCCTTAAGAGATAACATCAAGCACCCTATGATCAAGGCGCTGCTTCAGTTTACATTTCCAGATAAGGATTTTGCCGAAATCGAAGAGATTACACATAACTGTACTTCCATAAAGGATTTCCAATCCAGGGTAATCTATCACTCTGTTCAGAAAGTTCTGGAACGCAGTACCGAAGGTCTAACCTATTCAGGTTTCGATAAATTGGATAAAGAGGAGTCTTATTTTTATATTTCCAATCACAGGGATATAGTGCTGGATACTTCCTTGCTGAATAGTGCTCTTTATGAAAGCGATTTAGTGATGACGGCTTCGGCCATTGGAGATAACCTGGTGCAAAAACCTTTTTTAATGTTGCTTTCCCGACTTAATCGGAATTTTTTGGTTAAACGAGGTTTGGGCCCAAGGGAAATGCTTAAAAGTTCACAGAATCTATCTAATTATATAAAATATCTTCTTTTTGAAGAAGGACGTTCGGTATGGATGGCCCAAAGAGAAGGACGAACCAAAGATGGCAGTGATCATACCCAGCAAGGTGTTCTAAAAATGATTGCGATGGCTAAAGGTGACCTTAGCCTAACCGATTATCTGAAAAAATTAAAGATTGTCCCTGTTGCGATTTCTTATGAATTTGATCCTACCGATAGGTTGAAAATGCCGGAAATTATGGCAAAACGCATGCAGGAGACTTATGTGAAGTCTGCCAATGAAGATTTTAACAGCATTATGCAGGGCGCGTTGGGAAATAAAGGCCGTATACATATTAGCGCCGGAAAGATTCTTGGAGATGAGGTTTTTGATGAAGTGAAAGAGCGCGCTACTTCTGTAAATGAACAATTGAAAATCATTGCCACAAAAATTGACGAGGCCATTTATAGAAATTATAAACTCTGGCCATCAAATTATATCGCTTGTGACCTTTTAAAGAATGCTAAAACTTATTCTGATAAATACACTGAAAAGGAAAAAAGGCAGTTTGAACGCAGGATCTCGCGAAGAATTGATGTGAAAAATGCTCTTGAACTCAATAGTTACCTTTTAATGTATGCGAATCCGGTGATAAATAAAGAGGCACTA
Organism: Salegentibacter sp.; assembly: GCF_041642575.1. Lineage (NCBI taxonomy): Bacteria > Pseudomonadati > Bacteroidota > Flavobacteriia > Flavobacteriales > Flavobacteriaceae > Salegentibacter > Salegentibacter sp. The sequence goes on from NZ_JBEPWD010000064.1 coordinate 7,740, forward strand.
TATGAAGAAAAAGGCTGAAATCCTCTTAATATATACCGGAGGGACTATTGGTATGATAAAGGATTATGATACCGGAGCCCTAAAAGCTTTTAATTTTGATGAGTTACTTCAGAATATTCCGGAGTTAAAAATCCTGGAACATAATATTACTACATTGAGTTTTGAGGAACCCATAGATTCTTCAAATATGGATCCTAAAGGCTGGCTACAAATTGCGAATACCATTAATGAAAATTTTGAAGATTACGACGGTTTCGTAATTCTGCACGGTAGCGACACCATGGCCTATACCGCTTCAGCTTTGAGCTTTATGTTTGAAAATCTCACCAAACCGGTGATTTTTACCGGTTCACAGTTGCCCATAGGTGATTTAAGAACCGATGCCAAGGAAAACTTGATAACGAGTATACAAATCGCCGGACTTCAGAAAAATGATCGGCCGGTAATAAATGAAGTAGGGCTATATTTTGAATATAAACTCTACCGTGCCAACCGCAGCACAAAGATAAATGCAGAGCATTTTCAGGCTTTTGCTTCTATGAATCATCCTCCACTGGCAGAATCCGGGGTTTATCTTTCAGTTAATTATAGCGCATTATGGAAGCCAAACCGCAAGCAGCCTACAAAACTGCATACCTCATTTAATGATGATATCCTTATTCTTAAGATGTTTCCAGGGATTAGTGAAAGTACGATTAGGCATATTTTATCAAAGAAAGATTTAAAAGGGATAGTCCTTGAAACTTATGGAAGCGGGAATGCTCCTAGTGATCCTTGGTTTATTGAGGTGTTAAAGGAAAAAATAGCTGAAGGGCTTATTGTGGTAAATGTAACTCAATGTATTGCCGGAAGTGTAAATATGGGGCAATATGAAACCAGCGTTAAACTAAAACAAATAGGAGTGGTTTCAGGAAAAGACATAACTACAGAGGCTGCAGTAGCGAAATTGATGTATTTATTAGGAAAAGATTTAAGTCCGGAAGTTTTTAAAACTATCTTTGAAACTTCTCTGCGAGGGGAAATGTTATAAAATTAACGCCAACTACTTGATTGAGTTTATTTTTTTTTGTTATTTGGCGCACCGTTTAGAAAACGTTAAGAAAGAGAGGTGGCCGAGTGGTCGAAGGCGCACGCCTGGAAAGTGTGTATACGCCACAAGCGTATCGAGGGTTCGAATCCCTTCCTCTCTGCTAAATTATATGTATTTTTATTAAAAGTTTATTTTTATATCTTTAACCCTTTAACTAATTAAATTAAGACAAACAGCAATGAAAAGATTATTTTCAATTTTGGTAATCGCCGCGGTGATGGTGTTAGGAGCCGGAAACCTTAATGCGGCCAATAATGTGAATTCATTACCTGAGACAATTGTAAATTTTGTACAGGATGATGAGGCTGCCGCTGCCGCTGACGAGGTAGAGGAAGAAAGCCTTGGTTTTCACCAGGAACTTAAAAAACGTTTTATAGAAGGTGGTCCTGAATTTATGGGGATCGTTCTTTTATGTTTAATTCTTGGTTTGGCTGTTGCCATCGAGAGAATTATCTTTTTAAATCTTTCTACTACAAACACCAGAAAACTGGCCCAGGATGTTGAGGATGCCTTAAACAATGGTGGAGTAGATGCTGCTAAAGAAGTATGTAGAAACACTAAAGGTCCTGTTGCCTCTATTTACTATCAAGGTCTTGACCGTGCCGACGAAAGCATTGAAGCAGCAGAAAAAGCTGTTGTTGCCTACGGCGGTGTGCAAATGGGACAACTGGAAAAGAATGTTTCCTGGGTTGCTCTATTTATCGCAATTGCTCCTATGCTTGGTTTCATGGGTACTGTAATTGGTATGATTACTGCCTTCGATAGAATTGAAGCTGCCGGAGATATGCAACCATCGCTTGTTGCCGGAGGTATTAAAGTAGCACTTCTTACAACCGTATTTGGTTTGATCGTGGCTATTATCCTTCAGATTTTTTATAACTACATTATCGCTAAGATCGATAGCATCGTGAATGACATGGAAGATGCATCTATTACTCTTATCGATATGTTGGTAGCTTACAAAAACAAAAAAAGAATCTAAGACCAGAATAAATTATGACTTTACATAAAATATTAAAATATATAGCCCTCGTTATTGGTGTTATAGGTCTTATCCTACTTGGAAGGATCATGGCCGAAGACGGTGATGCTATAGAGGCCTCGGCCGATCTGCAAAACAGTCTTCTTGATCCGTTTATGTGGGTAGCTTATTTAGTACTGGCAATTGTGATCGTATTAGTGGCTATCTTTGTTCTAAAAGGATTGTTTAGAGGGAATATAAAGAACACACTTATTTCTATTGGAGCCTTCCTGGCGGTTATTATAATTGCGTATGTAATTACCGACGGGACAGAAATGACCCTAAAAGATGGAAGCATGCTTTCTGCTAATGGAGCGCATTGGATAAGTGCAGGCTTAGTAACCTTTTACATACTTGCAGGAATAGCTATTCTAGCAATGATATTATCTGGAATTAAAAAATTAATTAAGTAATAATATGGCAAGAAGATCAGCACCAGAAGTTAATGCCGGCTCGATGGCCGATATTGCTTTCTTGCTTCTAATCTTCTTTTTGGTAACCACAACCATTGAGACAGATAGCGGGATAAGTAGGAAACTACCCCCGTGGCAGCCAGAAGAGCAAGAGCCGCCGGTAATTAAGCAGAGAAACATCTTTATGGTACTTGTTAACCGAAATAATGAGTTGCTTGTTGAAGATGAAGCTATGGAGATTGAAGATTTGCGTGAGGCAGCCTTTGAATTCCTGGATAATGGAGGAGGAACAGGTGATGAAGCCTGTGATTTCTGTCAGGGACCCGGTGATCCAAACTTATCTGTGAACCCACAGAAAGCTATTATTTCTTTAGTAAATAACCGCGGGACAGAGTACGGAACCTACATTGCAGTTCAAAATGAATTGGTAGCGGCCTATAATCAATTAAGAGATAGGGAAGCTGAACGTTTGTTTGGTAAATCCTTTACCCAAATGCAGAAGGATTATGATGATCCAAACTATAACGGGAATAAAGATAATCTTAAGGAGCAAATTGAGGCTATTAAAGATATGATACCTCAAAAGCTCTCTGAAGCAGAGCCAACAGGTTAAGAGGCTTAACTAACAAATTAAAATTTGAGACTTAATTATGTCTAAATTCAAAAAGAAAACAAATGAAGGGCAACCTGCTATTAGTACAGCATCCTTACCGGATATTGTATTTATGCTTCTGTTCTTCTTTATGGTGGTTACCGTAATGCGTCAAAATACGCTGATGGTAGAGAATAAATTACCTTTTGCCGATCAAGTTGAAAAACTTGATAAAAAGGACTTGGTAATGTATATCTATGCCGGGAAACCGAGTCCGCGCTACCAGGAACGTTTTGGTACGGAGGCTAGAATCCAGTTGAATGATAAGTTTGCCAGTGTAGGTGAAGTACAACAGTTTATTTTCGCAGAAAGAGAAACTAAACGGGAAGAATTGATCCCCTATCTAACTACCGCTCTTAAGGTAGACGAAGAAACAAATATGGGATTGGTTTCAGATATCAAGCAAGAATTGAGAAAAGCTGAAGCCCTAAAGATCAATTACACAACACTTCAAGGGGAAGCTGCAAAAAACATGGAATAACGTAAAAGCCGTTAGATCTTTTCATAACTGTAGAAAACATCCTGCCAAAATTTTATTTAAGGTAGGATGTTTTTTTATATTTAATATTCAATTAAATAAGATGAACCTGGTGCGGCTACTTTATCTTTTACCTCTTCTATTTCCTGTGTTGCTTAGTGGGCAAATTGACGAACGGGAAGGGACGGGAAGGATTCCTGATTCAGTTCCTTCGGTAATAGACAGCCTATATCGGGAAGACCAGTTTTATGTTGGCCTCACCTTTAATCTTATAGATCAAAAAGCATCCTCTATCTCACAATCAAGTTTTTCAGGAGGAATACACCTGGGGCTCATTAGAGATTTTCCGCTTAATAAACAACGCAATATTGCTATAGGAGCGGGTCTCGGCTGGTCATTAAACAGCTTTGGTCATAATCTTTTCATCGGTCAGGCAGAAAACGGTGAAACTATTTTCAGGAGCCTTGACAGAAGCCTTGATTATGATACTAACCGATTTACAACTCAGCTTGTTGAACTCCCTCTCGAATTTAGATGGCGAACCTCTACGCCTGAAACCTATAAATTCTGGCGTGTTTATACAGGTTTAAAACTGGGGTATATTTATAATTTCAAATCTAATTTTGTGCAGCCTGGTAACCAGGTGGTACAATATGATCTCCCCGAATTAGAAAGGTTCCGGATTGGAGCTAACCTCACCTTTGGCTATAATACTTTTAATTTTCACTTTTACTACAGCCTTAATCCCCTCTTCAACGATGCAAGGGTAGATGATTCTGAAATTGGGATGCATCTGGTAAGGGTAGGATTGATGTTTTACATCCTATAACCAGAATCTCCAAAGTATCAGTTGAGGAAATAAACCGACCAAGAATCCCAATAGAAGTTCTGGGGG
>NZ_JBEPWD010000065.1:0-12258 GCF_041642575.1 Salegentibacter sp.
CCACTGGTTGGAGCAAGCCAAATCCTTTCATCATCTGCGTTGTAAACCGCAAAATAAGTTAAGACATAATCACCCGGTATCAATTCAAGATCTGCAGATTCCTGGGTAAACCATACATCCTCCCCATCTTCCTGGATAGGTGTTGGATTTACATTGATCATTAATGGATCTTCCGTAGTTCCCACATTTTCTTCACCAGTTAGAACTACGTGCACATAGGCAGGTTCATCATCGGTACAGATAGGAATACCTAAATCGGCTTGTTGCTTGCTGTCATTTACAAGATCATTTAGGACAGTGCTAAAAGACAAGGTAGCCTTGGCATCATCCTGTAAAACATCAGTTTCTTCTTTACTACATGAAGTAAATAACATTGCAATAATCGCAATGGCCCCCATGTACTTATTAAAATTTTTCATAATAAAATAATTTAAGAATGGTTATTAAAGTGTTTGGTAAAAAAAAGGGAAAGGCATACCGCCCTTCCCTTTAAAGTTTAATCAAATTCATGTAAATCGATTGCTCCACATGCTACTGGAAGACCGGCAACATACTCATCATCTACGGTCATCCCGTGGATATTGATGGTTCTGTCGGCTAAGTTTCCTAAAGCAGCTAATTCAGTTCCGCTAAGAGTGAACTCCCTGTTATAATTAAGCGATCCCCAACTAGAGAAGGCATTTGGCCATTCCCCGTTTTGTTCTCTTAAGTCAAAGATTGGTGCACCTGAATCGTCACAATCATCTCCCGCATGAATATGCTGTGGATGTCTGCGATTATTTCCTCTTTCAAGATTAGTGGCCATTACTGTTGCTCTTAGCATATTGTCTTCAAGCTTGAAGTATGCAAAGCCAAATACCTCAGATCCGTTTTCAGGATATAGACAGGCTTTATAGTGTTTTGCATCGTCTCTTGGATCCTGGAAAATAGGAGGCTCGTCTCCGGTTTCACAACCTTCACGGAAGTGCCAGTAATCAAGGTTATCTTCCCCATCAAAGAAGCTTTTTACTTCAGTATCGGTGATAGTACCAACTCTAATTATTTCTTCAGTAACATCTCCGTAGGCATCAGAGCTTAACAACGTGATTTCATAATAGTATTCATCATCTCCGCTGGTATCTGGTAAGGCCATACATAATGGTGTTCCTGCATAATCTCCGTCGTCATTTAATTCTACGGTATTGCTTAGATCATCATAAAGCTGAGTGCCTTTTTCGCCATCTTCCCATACCCATACATCTACACTAAAGGCAGCTGGATAGTGTCTTCCACTTGGAGGACAGAAGTTTCCGAAAATACAGAACTCTATGGCTTGTTTTCCAATAATATCGAAGAACAGGTATCCATATTCATTGACCATTCGGTCATCAAAACAAAGTACCTCTACATCTACATATTTTTTCACTCCGGCACCAAGGTTTATGTCAATTGGAAGGGAATTATCTACAAAATCTGCAAGATCCCCACCAGTGGTTGGTGCAAGCCAGATCATTTCGTCACTGGCATTAAAAACGGCAAAATATGTTAAGGTATAAGAGCCAGGTGTTAATTCAAGATCTCCGGATTCCTGAGTGAACCATACATCCTCTCCATTTTCCTGGATAGGAGTTGGATTCACATCAATCACCAAAGGATCTTCTTCGGTTCCAACATTTTCATCTCCGGTTAAAATCACTTCAACATAGGCTGGTGCATCATCTACACAGGTCGGAATACCGAGATCGGCCTGTTGTCTGCTGGTGGTGACAAGGTCATTCAGCAGTGTTCCAAAGGAAAGGGTTGCTTTCTCGCCTCCGTTCTCGATCAACGGAGTTTCGTCCTTACTACAGGAGGTGAAAAGCATCGCGAAAACCGCGAAACCTCCAAGGAATAGTTTAAAGTTTTTCATAATTAAACAGTTAAGGTTAATAAGTAATCGAATGGTTAATAAAATTATTGAGATGGCCGGATGGCCTTTGAATTTTCATTAATCTCAAGGTATCATACAGTGAATTAATTTCCGGCTCTCCAAAAACGGAGAACCGGATATTAATTTTACTACATTAACATTGCTTAGTCCATATCACCAGGACAAACATCCAGGTGTACCACCAACCAGAAGTCGCCGTCACCGGAATATTCAGTACTCCAGCTAAATTCGTCATCAAATTCAGAAATATCATTTCCGAATTGTCCGGGAGCTGTTGTTGTTGGCGCATCGTCATCATCGAAATACAGATGTCCGCCTTCCGCATCAGCACCATCGCAAAGATCGATATCTACTTCAACATCATCACCGTCTACTTCAAGGGTAACTACTCCAACAAGGAATCCCTTGTCGGTATCGTTTTGACCAGCAGCGGCATAGATAGGATACTCATAGGTACCATCCTCAAGGTCAAAATTAAGAGCCCATCCCCAACGGTTGTTTCCTAATTCCAGGTCCTGAAGGGTGTAATTACCAACCATAAAGGCGGTTTCACAGCTATCAAGATCTGTTTCGCAGTCGTCACCGTTATCATCTTGTTCAAGACAGTCTGGAATACCGTTTTCATCTTCATCAATGGTATCGTCTTCACCTGGACATACATCACAAGCATCACCTACACCATCTTCATCTGAATCGGCTTGATCTTCATTATCTACGAAAGGACAGTTATCACAAACATCTCCGAAGCTATCTTCATCAGAATTCAGTTGATCAGGATTATAGTCGTTAGGACAATTGTCGTCATCATTAGGAATTCCATCACCATCGTCATCATCGATAGGTGTGTCCCCACAGTTGAAACGGATGTGCTCATAATCTACGTTGTCATCTCCGTCAAATTTGGCTTCGATTTCATTTCTACTTAGAGAACCGGTTTCGGTATAATCTCCTACAGGACCATATACTCCATCCCAGTCAAGTAAAGTGATCTCATAATGGATGTATTCAACATCATCTCCGTAAGAAGCGATATTTGGAAGTGCGAAACATAATGGATCTGCAGATGGATCTTCACCTGTGGCATCAACAGTATTAATTTCACCAGAGTACAGCATTTCATCTTCACCTTCCAGCCAGATATCTACAGAATAGCGAGCAGGATAGTGACGTCCATTGTCATCGCAGTAGTTTGCAAAGAAGCAAAATTCAAAAGCTTCTTTCCCTATAATATCAAAGAATAAGTAACCGTATTCATTGACCAGGCGATCATCAAAACACAAGACTTCTACGTCTACATACTTTTTAACTCCGGCACCAAGCGAAATATCAAGTGGTAAAGGAGTATCAACGAAGTCTGCGAGGTCACCACCTGTCATTGGCGCCATCCAGATTAAAACATCGTCTTCACTGTAGACTGAAAAATAAGTTAGTTGGTAGTCTCCGGGAGTGAGTTCCAGGTCGGCTGATTCCTCTGTGAAATAAACCATTTCCCCATCCTCTTCAATAGGAGTTTCATTTACGGGGATCATATGAGGATCGCCCATTTCACCAACATTTTCCTCACCGGTAAGTACAATATGTACATAGGCGGGCGCATCATCACTACATAGTGGAATTTCTGTGTCTCCAACCATTTGTTTGGTGGCACTATCCATAAGGTCATTTAAAGCTGATGCAAAGGAAAGGGTCGCTTGTTCCTGATTTTCGACTATTGAAGATTCATCGTCCTTACTACAGGAAGTAAATAGCATTGCGAAAAGCGCAACTGCTGAAAAGTAATACTTAAAGTTTTTCATCATTAAGAGTTTTTAGTTAATATTAATTTAGAATGGTTAATAAATATATAGGTACCCAAAATGGGTGATCTATCAAAATGCAATAAAGCCAATCGTTGGGGAAAGTTCACGTACAGATAAGATGGAAGTGGGGTGACTATCTTATCCTTAAATTCATAATTAAAAGTACTTCAATTTATCTGCGGAGGATATAGGGGAAAACCCGCAATATTGAATCATGTTATTTTTCAAGCTTGCTGAAAATCAATAAGCTTATGGTTTATAGCATAAATAATACTCTCCAGTATAGTCTCAGAATTAGTTCGTTTTATGATATTGGACCTATGCTTTTCTATAGTTTTAGGAGAGATGAACAATGTAGAGGATATGTCCTTGGTTTTGTAGCCCTTTATAAGTAATTTAATGATCTCTTTCTCTCTCTTGGTAAAACTGTACTCAGGGATATTGCTGTTCTCTTTAAAACAATTCTCTACCATCTCAGAATTAGTGCCCAGTTTAGGATTTACCATTACTTCATCACCGTTAAAATCTATGATCATTATAAAATGATTTCCATAGTTCTTATTGAGCTTTGAGAAACTGATCTTTGCATCCCTAACTTTATTGGACTTTAGCATTAAAGCAGTTTTAGTGCTGGCTTTCATGTGTTTGCCTCTGCCAAAATTGCGGAGCGCATTTTTTACTTTTGGCTTATTTTCACATTGAACGAGATCGGTTAATTTCAGTCCTTTAGTACTCTCAATTCTGAAATGCTGTCTAAAGGAATCGTTCATCGCTATAATTTCATCCTGCTGAAGTAAAACCACCGGTTTAGCCATCAAATTGAATAAGCCCATAAAAGAATCCTTCCAAAAATTAGACAGCGAATTATTCGCATAAACCAATTTGATGATCTTGCCGCAAAGCAATGGTATAGAGGAAGAATAAATAAACTCGTCTACCACTCTTCTAAACCGGCTTTCTACCTCCATCTTAAGGCCTTCTTCAGCATAAACGATTAGCCAGGCCTTATTTAGAAAATGGGTGGATTTAAAATTGGAAATATTCTTAAAATTTCTTCCGGACCTGTAAGAAGCATAATCTATCAAAATAATGTCCGGTAATAAATTCAATGCGCAATTGAATCCTGTATGCAGGGAGCTTGCTGTATGAACTTCAAAATGCATACTTAGCCCCTCATTAACGCCTCTCTCGAGCTCACTTCTGCTGGTAATCAACAGCAGTTGCTTTTTATCTGTAATCATTCCATATATTTTAGCGTGCCAGGGCACTGGTTAATAAGCGATACTAACTATTTTGGGGCAATAGTCTCAAACTCGCAGAAATCTGCAGTTTGGCATCCGGGGGGAATAATTAAAGATTTGGGGAAGTAACTTCTATTTCAAATATAGGTGAAATTACCCATTCTTCGGAAAAATTTTCTGTAATATTATCCTGACATCCAATACGTTAAATCCTTGATGTAGAATCGGTTTTAACAGTCTAAATAGAAATTTTATGCAACCATAAAGTTTTGTTTAACAAAGCATTTAGAGTTGCTGTTTCTCAAAAAATTCTAAAAGACGATAAGCGGGAACAAAAAAATTACATCTAAATTAACAGCAGTGAAAATAAGCTTCCTTTTTAGTTAGCAACACTTTAAGTACCTTTGCCACCTTGTTTAAAAATATGGCAAAATTCGAGGAATATATTGAGGTTTTAGGGGCCCGGGTCCATAACCTGAAAAACATAGATGTAAAGATTCCGCGGGAGAAGCTGGTGGTTATCACCGGACTTTCAGGCTCGGGGAAATCTTCACTTGCATTTGATACGATCTATGCGGAAGGGCAACGCCGGTACATTGAAACTTTTTCGGCCTATGCAAGGCAATTCCTGGGTGGGCTGGAACGTCCTGATGTAGATAAGATCGACGGACTCTCTCCTGTTATCGCTATTGAGCAGAAAACCACCAGTAAAAACCCCAGGAGTACCGTGGGTACCATTACAGAGATCTATGACTTTCTGCGACTCTTATATGCGCGGGCCGGGGAAGCATATAGCTACAACACGGGGGAGAAAATGGTGAGCTATACCGATAGCCAGATAAAAGACCTTATTCTCCAGGATTTTAAAGGAAAAAAAGTAAATGTCCTGGCTCCGGCTGTACGCTCAAGAAAAGGTCATTACCGTGAACTTTTTGAGCAAATTGCAAAACAGGGTTTTATAAAAGTGCGAACCGACGGAGAGATAAGGGATATCGTTAAAGGAATGAAACTGGACCGATACGTGACCCATGATATAGAAATTGTTGTAGACCGTCTCAAAATTGATGATAAGACCGAAGCCGATAAACGCCTGGATGAAAGCATAAACACCGCAATGTATCATGGCGATGATGTGCTAATGATCATGGAGCAGGAAACCGGGGAAATTCGTTTTTTCAGTCGAACCCTGATGTGTCCTACCACCGGAATCTCGTATCCAAATCCCGAGCCTAATACCTTTTCCTTTAATTCTCCTAAAGGAGCCTGCGAATCCTGTAACGGAATTGGTAGTTTATTCAAGGTAAATATCGATAAGATCATTCCTGATCCTAATCTTAGTATCCAAAAAGGGGGACTCGCTCCGCACGGTCCACAGAAAAAGAACTGGATCTTCTCCCAGCTTGAACTAATTGGAGAAATGTTTGATTTCAAGCTTTCAGACCCAATTAAAAAGATCCCCAAACCTGCGATGGACCTGATCTTGTACGGAGGAAAGGAAAAATTTTCCAAGGAATCTAAAACCCTGGGAATTACCCGTGACTATAAGATCGATTTTGAAGGAGTAGCCACCTTTATTGAAAACACCTATTATAATAACGATTCTACTTCGCTTAGGCGCTGGGCCAAGGAATATATGGACAAGATCGATTGTCCGGAATGCCAGGGCACGCGCTTAAAAAAGGAATCGTTGTACTTTAAAATCCACGATAAAAATATTGCTGAACTCGCTCAGCTGGACATCAGCGATCTTGCCAAATGGTTTAAGGGACTGGAAAAGCATCTTAGCGATAAACAAAACCAGATTGCCTCAGAAGTAATTAAAGAAATAAGAACCAGAATACAATTCCTGGTAGATGTTGGATTAACCTATCTGGCCCTTAACCGGGGATCAAAATCCCTGTCGGGAGGAGAAGCACAACGGATTAGACTGGCGACTCAAATAGGATCTCAGCTGGTAGGTGTCCTTTATATATTAGATGAACCCAGCATTGGCTTGCATCAGCGGGACAACGAAAAACTTATCAATTCCCTGGTTGCGCTTCGTGACCTCGGAAATTCCATTATCGTTGTTGAACACGACAAAGACATGATAGAGCGCGCCGATCATGTGATTGACATAGGTCCTGAAGCAGGGAAACATGGAGGAGAGATCATTAGTGAAGGCACTCCTGCTGAATTAAAAAAGCATGATACGCTAACCGCTGCATATCTCAATGGCAGCAAAGAAATTGAAGTTCCGGAAAAGAGAAGGAAAGGAAACGGAAAATCCATCGAATTAAAGGGAGCTACAGGAAATAACCTTAAAAAGGTTTCCGTAAAAATTCCACTGGGAAAAATGATAGCGGTAACAGGAGTTTCAGGTAGCGGGAAGTCTACGCTTATCAACGAAACGCTCTACCCTATTATGAATGCCCATTATTTTAATGGGGTGAAAGTACCTTTGCCTTATACATCTATTAAAGGCCTGGACAATCTCGATAAGGTGATCGATATCAATCAAACACCAATTGGAAGAACTCCGCGCTCCAATCCGGCTACATATACGGGAGTGTTTTCAGAAATAAGGAATCTTTTCGCCAAAACCCCTGAATCTTTAATTCGCGGTTATAAACCGGGACGCTTTAGTTTCAATGTAAAAGGAGGAAGATGTGAAACCTGTAAGGGAGGCGGTCTCAGGGTGATTGAAATGAATTTCCTTCCTGATGTTTATGTGGAATGTGAGACCTGCCAGGGAAAACGCTTTAATCGCGAAACCCTGGAAATTCGATATAAAGGAAAGTCTATTTCAGATGTACTTGAAATGACTATTAACGATGCGACGCATTTTTTTGAAGCGATTCCTAAAATATACCGGAAACTAAAAACCATTCAGGATGTAGGCCTGGGATATATCACCTTAGGACAGCAAAGCACTACGCTTTCAGGAGGAGAAGCCCAGCGGATAAAACTGGCCACTGAACTTTCCAAAAGAGATACCGGAAATACTTTTTATATCTTAGACGAGCCCACAACCGGATTGCACTTTGAAGATATAAGGGTGCTGATGGAGGTTTTAAATACACTGACCAATAAAGGCAATACCGTTTTAATTATTGAACATAATATGGACGTCATTAAAATGGCCGATTATATTATTGATATTGGGCCTGAAGGAGGAAAAAATGGCGGAAAACTTATCGCAAAAGGCACTCCTGAAGAAGTAGCCAAATCGGGAAAAGGCTATACGGCGCCATACCTTAAAAAAGAATTACACTTAAAAAACTAAAAACCTAATATGAGAACGAGTTCAAAAAATAAAGCCTGGAACGAAATAAAAACGAACGATTCCTGGGCTATTTTTAAAATAATGGGTGAATTTGTTAACGGCTATGAAAAGCTGAGCCAAATTGGTCCTTGTGTTTCTATTTTTGGATCGGCCAGAACAAAACCCGATCAAAAATATTATAAACTGGCTGAAAAGATTTCCAAAAAGATTGTAGAAAATGGATATGGTGTGATTACCGGTGGTGGCCCCGGGATAATGGAAGCGGGAAATAAAGGAGCACACCTTGGAGGAGGAACCTCAGTTGGCCTTAATATAGATCTGCCCTTTGAACAACATGACAATCCTTATATTGATAATGATAAAAGCCTTGATTTTGATTACTTCTTTGTAAGAAAAGTAATGTTCGTAAAATACTCTCAGGGCTTCGTAGTGATGCCAGGTGGTTTTGGAACCCTTGATGAACTTTTTGAAGCAATAACCCTGATCCAGACTCATAAGATCGACAAGTTTCCAATAATTTTGGTGGGATCTGAATTTTGGGGTGGTCTGGTAGATTGGGTAAGAACCACACTTTTAGATAGCTTTCAAAATATTAGTGAGCCCGATATGGACCTGGTACAGGTTGTTGATACCGAAGACGAAGTTATTGAGATACTCAATGAATTCTACGATGAGTATAATCTTAGTCCTAACTTCTAATATATTCTCTATCCGGAAACTAAACTTTGATTATATTTAGCAAAATTCTGTTACACGCTAAATAGTTCAATTTCCCTTGAAGCATATATTCTTTTACCTGCTGTTTTTTACAGGAATTGGTTGGGGTTTTTCTCAAAACTCCATAACCATAAATGCGCAGTTAAATGATTCTCTGCGGATTTTTGATATCCAACAGGAGCTGGTATATAAGAATGAAAGCAAAGATACTTTAAGGGAGATTTATCTTAATGACTGGGCGAATGCTTTCAGTAGTAAATCCACTCCCCTGGCGCGTAGGTTTGCTGAAGAATTTTCCCGGCGTTTTCATTTTTCCAAAGAAATTGAAAGAGGCGGCACCTCTGTAAACTCCCTAACAGAAAAAGGCGGAGAAAATCTTAACTGGATCAGGCTTGATCTGCACCCTGATATTATTAAAATAGAACTCCCAAAAGCCTTAGCTCCCGGCGAGGAATTTGAAATTCATCTTGATTACAAGCTAAAAATTCCGTCAGATAAATTTACCCGTTATGGCGTAGATGAGGTTGGGAATTATAAGATCAGATACTGGTATATTAACGCGGCAGTATACCGCGACGGTTGGCAGATTTTTAGTCATCGTAATCTTGGGAATCAGTTTACTCCTCCCGCAAACCTGGATATAACCCTCAGTATTCCTAAGAATTTATACATAGCCAGTGCACTTGCAAAAAGAGCAACCCATACCTCTGAGGGTATAAAAACTGTTCAGCTTGTGGGATTGAATAGAATGGAATCTAAACTCTATCTCACCAGAAGTTATCTTTTTGAATCTGAATATGCCCATTCCCACGAAATTCTAACCGATGTTGAAGATGACGGGCTCCCTTCAATAACAAAACGTGCCATCCTTGATAGAATTGTAAAGTTCAATTATGAACGGCTGGGGCCTTACCCGCATAGTACGCTGTTTGTTACCCAGGAAGATTATTTAAACAGCCCTATCTATGGCCTTAACCAACTCCCCGGATTTATCAGGCCTTTTCCCGATGGTTTTCAGTATGATATCAAACTGTTTAAAACCATCACGAATAATCTGCTTAAGAATTCAATACACATTAATCCCAGGGAAGAACAATGGGTAAATGATGCTATTCTGGTATCTCTTATGATGGACTATGTAGATACTTATTATCCCAGGATGAAATTAATCGGTAATCTTAGTGATATCATAGGAATAAGGTGGTTCCATGCCGCCGATCTTGAATTCAACGACCAATATCAGTTTCTTTATATGAATACTGTGCGGCTCAATTTGGATCAGCCATTAGGCTCAGCCCAGGATTCTCTGATAAAATTCAACAGAAATATTGCAAACTCTTATAAGGCGGGAGTTGGAATAAAATATCTTGAAGATTATCTTGAAAACGATTCTATAAGATTTGCCATTCAGAAGTTCTATAAGGAAAATAAAATGAAGCCTGTTTCTGAAGAAGATTTTGAAAGCTCTCTGAAGGAAGCCGCTAATAAAGACATTTCCTGGTTCTTTGATAATTATGTAGATAAAAACGAAAAAATCGATTTCAGAATAAGTAATCTGGTAAAGACCAAAGATTCCCTTAGAGTTACAGTAAAAAATAAACGCCGTAACGGATTTCCGGTTTCACTATACGGCCTAAAGGACGGCCATATTGTCTCTAAAACCTGGGTCGATGATTTCACTAAAGAAAAGACCGTTAGTATTCCCCGGAAAGATATTGACAGATTGGCTTTAAATTATGAAGGAAAAATCCCCGAAGTCAATCAAAGGGACAATTATAAAGGGGTGACAAAGTTACTTAATAAGCCACTTCAATTCAGGCTTTTACAGGATATTGAAGACCCGCGTTATACCCAGGTTTTCTTTATGCCGGAATTTGACTTCAACCTTTACGATGGGGTTTCTATTGGGCCCAAGATGTATAACAAAACCATATTGAGAAGAAATTTCGAATTTAATATTTCTCCCAAATACGGATTTAATAGTAAAACCATAGTGGGTTCTGCTTCCATTATGTATAATCAGCAGTTTGAAAATTCAGAATTACATTCCATACGTTACGGAATCAGTGGTTCCCGATACTCTTATAATTATGACCTTTTCTACGAGAAATACACTCCTTATATAGGTTTTTTCTTCAGAGATAAAGATTTGAGGAATAACGAACGGCAACGTTTATTGATAAGAAATGTAAATGTTAGACGGGACAGGAATCCAGCAGTGCCCCTGGATCGGCCAGATTATAATGTTTTCAACATAAATTACCAGTACAGCAAACCGCATCTCATGGATTTTCAATCGGCTTCCTTCGATTACCAGTTGGCCGAAAAATTCAGCAAAGTCTCTATGAGCCTGGAGTACAGGAAACTTTTTAAAAATAACCGCCAAATCAATTTAAGATTCTTCGCGGGAGCATTCTTATATAACGATAACACAAACACAGACTATTTCAGTTTTGCACTCGATCGTCCTACCGATTATTTATTCGATTACAATTACTACGGAAGAAGCCAGGGCAGCGGGCTTTTCAGTCAGCAAATCATTGTTGCTGAAGGAGGTTTTAAATCCCAACTTCAACCCGAATATGCCAATCAATGGCTTGGTACTGTAAATGCCAGCACCAATTTATGGAAATTCATTTTCGTCTATGCTGATGCCGGCCTGGTAAAAAATAAACTCCAAAACCCGGAATTCCTTTATGATTCAGGCTTGCGCCTTAGCCTTGTAGATGATTATTTTGAAGTTTTCTTTCCTGTATATTCAAGTATAGGCTGGGAACTGGGCCAGGAAAACTACGATCAAAAAATACGTTTTATTGTTTCTCTAGATATCAATACCCTAATCAAACTCTTCACGCGAAGGTGGTATTAACAAAGAATTATCTAATTCCCATTTTAAAGTATCCAGTTAACTGAATTACATAATTTTCAACTAAAACTCCCAATTTCATTATTTTATTTCACATAATATAAATTAGCGATGATTAATTAATTATTTCGTAAAATATTCAGGTTTTAATGAATTGTGTATAATTATAGTTTTCGTTACATTTGTTATTCAATAAAATGAATGTTCATGCAAAGCGAAACTCAGACTAAAGATTCAATTTCATTTGAAGATTTCAAGACCCAGGTACTTGAGGATTACCGAATAGCGGTTACCAGTCGCGAATGCAGCCTATTGGGAAGACGCGAAGTTCTTACCGGAAAAGCTAAGTTCGGGATCTTTGGAGATGGAAAGGAAGTGCCTCAACTTGCGATGGCGAAAGCCTTTAAAAATGGAGATTTCAGGTCTGGCTATTACCGCGATCAAACTTTTATGATGGCGAT
>NZ_JBEPWD010000066.1:0-12217 GCF_041642575.1 Salegentibacter sp.
GGTTATCTTGGTTTAATAGAATTTTTAAAGGAAAATCCTGAATATTATGGAGTTTTTTTAGAGACGGCTCATCCTGTAAAATTCCTTGAGACTGTTGAATCGGCAATTGAGGAGAAAATTGAAATACCAAACACTGTAAAAGCCTTTTTGAACAAAGAAAAACATTCTGAGGAAATCAGTGATTATGGAGATCTAAAGAGCTATTTACTGAAATAAAAAAATCCCGAAAATGCTAATTTTTCGGGATTTTCTTTTTAAAAACAGAATTTTTAATATCTGGCTGAATCTCCTTCCTTAGGCAGTGAGTTCTCAATAAATTCCCGAATATCGTCATTTGCATTTTTCAGGTCTTCGGCTCTTAGGTACATCATGTGCCCGCTTTCATAGCCTTTAAAGCTGAGACGATCTTTCATTCTTCCGCTTTTATCAAGCTGCCACATTGAATATTTCGCATTGAAATAGGTAGTAGCACCATCAAAATAACCTGATTGTACCAATACGTCTAAATTAGGATTCTGGGCCATTGCCTGTCTCAGGTTTTCACCGGTATTGTCTCCACTACGATCCCATGGGTGAACAGGACCGAACATAAAGTATTTCAGGTCTGTTTTATAATTGAGTTCTTCTCTTAGATAATGATTTATCGCCGGAGTGAATGAATGTAACCAGGAGGTGAGCTCAGAATTATAATCAGGAGAATCACCGGCTTCTTTGGCATCAAGTCCCAGGTAACGGGAATCAAGTCTACCCACGGTGTAACCGCTTTCTTCACGCAAGAGTTCCTTCCAGAAATAGCGAATTGGCACCTCAAGATTATTCTGCAAGATCACTTTTTCCGATAACCCGGAATAGTAAGCCATTTTCTCTGCGGCAGCCTGTTTTTTATTGGTTTCGGTAAAACCACCTTTGACCAGGGCCGGCAATAGTTCGTTAATTGCATACTCTTCTACTTCAGCGAGAAGATCTTCCAATTCTCTGTTTTGCAATTCCTGCGGAAGTGCATCATGGTACCAGGCTGCTGCGGTAAAATAGGGCAGGCGATTGGCCACTTCCACCGGACCTTCGCGATCAATTCCAATTTCAGTAGGGGAGACAAGGATCACTCCGTTTAGGTACATCCACTGGCTGTTTTGTAGTTCCAGGGCAAGTCCGGAAACTCTTGTGGTTCCGTAGCTTTCACCTATAAGATACTTTGGTGATAACCAACGGTCATTACGGGTAACGAAAGTGTTTAACCACTCGGCCAGGTATTTAATATCTGCCCTCACCCCGAAAAATTTCTCTTTTTCCACTTTTCCATCTTTATCGGGAATAGGGCGGGAGTAGCCTGTGTTCACCGGATTTACATACACGATATCGGCAACATCCAGAATAGAGTGTGGATTTTCTTTTATACCATAAGGCTGAACCGGGAAACCTTCATCATCAATTTTCAGAACCCGTGGTCCTGTATAGGCAATATGCATCCAGACCGATGCTGAGCCCGGACCTCCGTTGAAGGAAATTACCAGCGGGCGGTTTTCAGTGTCTTTTATATTGCTGCGTTTGTAATAGGTGTAATGAAGACTGGCGATAGGTTCTCCATCTTCATTCCACAGTGGCTGAGTACCCGTGGTAGCGGTGTAATTAATATTTTGTCCTTTAATTCGAACTGAATGATCGGTAACGACAGTAGTGTCAACGGGAATTTCAACTTTTTGGGCAAAAATTCCGATTGAGGAAAAAAGGAGAAGAAAAGTAAAAATATGTTTCATTGAATCAGGTTTTAGTTGAATTTAAACCGAAAATACACTGATTCAATGAATCCTACAAAAACAAACTCTATTTAAATTTATCTTTGTCCTTGGAATGTAAGTTTTCATCTTTAAAGATGATAATATAACTTAGATAGATCCCCATTACAGCGGCCAGGAGAAAAAATACCATTGCTAATCCCGGATATCCAAATATTGTAAAGTCTGAAGGAACCTGCATCAACATGGAGGCACCAATTATCATGGCAGCTACTATCAAGCCCAGGGTGATACGGTTTGCTACTTTCTGAAATCCATCAGTGACCCGTTGTTCATCTATAGCATCAATATTTAATTTGAATCTGTTATTCGCCAGATTTTCAGATATTTTGTTAAGTCGTTCCGGTAGATGTTCTGTAAGTTTTTTTGTTTCCAACACAAACGAAAAGAAGTTTTCGGGCTTTAATTCCTCATACATCTTCTTGCGCATAATTTCATTCACGTGCCTTCTAATTGCTTCTTTCAAATCGAAATCGGGATCAAGTACCGCAATGATCTGATCCATATTCAGCAGAATTTTTCCCAGGATATTGACTTCAACCGGAATATGGATGTTATTACTTGCTGCAACACGATTTAACTGAATGAGCAATCTACCTGTTTGCATATCTTTTGCCGTACTGGTCTGGCTGTCCATAACCAGGTCACTTATCACCTTATTGAATTTAATGAGATTGGCTGTTTCAGTATACTCACTCATATTCAGTAGAACATGAGCTGTTTCCTGGCCATCACTTTTGCTAATAGCGAGTAGAAGCTGCAGCAGGTATTCCTGAAGTCCGGGAGTGAATTTAGCCACCATCCCCAGGTCCATAAGCGCAATTTTATCATCACTGGTGAATTGTATATTTCCAGGGTGAGGATCTGCGTGTACAAAGCCATCGTTTATTACTTGTTGCAAATAGGCTTCTACCAACTCATCTACAATAGGACTATAGTCGAACTCCAGCTGTTTTAATGGAGAAAGGGAAGTCACTTTCTTTCCTTTAATAAAATCCATGGTCAATACTTTGGAAGTAGAGTAGTCCAGGATAGGTTGCGGAACGATGAGATTTTTATATTGTTTCAGGTTTTTGCCAAGGGTAATGAGGTTTGTTGCTTCCCTTTTGTAGTCGAGTTCCTGTAGCAGGATTCGCCGAAGTTCGGTGAGTACGTCATCAAAGGCATATCTTCTGGCGACATCACTGTGTTTTACAGCCAATCCGGCCAATTCCTCTAAGGTATCAAGGTCTTCCAGGAATTTTTTACGTATTCCAGGCCGCTGGATCTTGATTGCAACCGGTTTCCCTGACCGGAGGGTAGCTGTATGTACCTGTCCGATAGACGCACTTGCGAGAGGTTTTTCATCGAAAGTTTCAAATGCCTTGGAAATTCGGGTTCCTATTTCATCTTCTACGATACTACGTACTTCTTCATAAGAAATTGGAGGTACGTCGTCCTGCAGACTAGCCAAAGCTTTTAAATAATTGTCGGGAAGTAAATCGGGACGAGTAGATAGTAATTGTCCCATTTTAATATAAGTGGGCCCCATTTTCTTAAGATCTTCTACTAATTCTTCAGGGGTTTGGTCGTAGTCTGTTGGTTTTTCCTGATCCTCCGGTTCATCCAGGGCTGAATTGGCAGTTTGGTGGAAAAGCTCACTGTTCCAGTATTTCAGCATAAACCCAAAGAACTTTCTATAGCGTTCCAGGTTATCGGGTAATACAGACATAGGTTTAGTTGGTTTGTTTGCAGATTAAATATATCTATTTAAAATTATACCCCCAATAAGCAGTGATTTCAATTGATGTTTTTTGGGAAATATTTAAAACAATAGAGCATTTATCTCATATTTTTCCCAACAACTTAATATGATAACTCCTTATTGAGTTTATAAATATTCTGCGGATGCCCAAATATGTAGAGTAAATCCCCCTGCTCAATGACTGTATCCGGACGAATTTCGGTTAGGTAATGGGTGTCACGTTTAATAGTGAGAATGGTTAAATGATATTTGTTTCCAATTTCTGCTTCCTGAATGCTTTTCCCTACTATACTGCTGTTATTTTGCTGAACGCTTATGGTTACGATTTCCTTGTTTGGAATATGTAAATGTTGCAGAAACGGCCTATGCGGTTTTTCTTTCAGGGAAGTTAACATCTCATAATCTGAAGAACGGATATTATTTATGAAATCCTGGATCTCATTATAGGGCACCAAATATTTCTTTAAAACTCTGGTAAATATCTCAATAGAAGTTTCAAATTCCTCGGGAATTACTTCGTCGGCTCCTAGTTTCAGGTTTTCTTCTATTTCCCTTACATAACGGGTCCGTACGATGATAAAAGCGGCATTGGTAAAAGACCTGATATTACTTATGATCTTTTTGGTTGCTCCGGGATCAGAAATTGCAATTACCACAACTCTGGCCTCATGGATGTGAAGGTGTTTAAGAATTACAGGATTGGTAGCATCTCCGTATACCACCGGTTCTCCTTTGGTCTTTGCTTTATGAAATGCATCAGGATCGATATCCACTATCAGATAAGGGATCTCTGCATTTTTGGCCGCTTTTGAAATATTCTCGCCGTTTATTCCGTAACCCACAATGATCAAATGATCTTCAATTGGCTTTTTAGAATCTTCTTCTGAAACCGAACTCTTTCTGAAACGATCCAGTCTCCTTCTCACGGGGGCGGGCATAGGGGCTTTTAGAAGGAAATAAGTGATCCTGGGGGAGGCGTTGATCAAAAATGGGGTTAAAGCCATACTAATTATGGAAATTGCTAAAAAGTACTGGTAAACATTCGCGGGAATAATATTGTTATCCATCCCAACGCCTGAAAGCAGCAAGGAGAATTCCCCAACCTGAAACAGGCTGAACATCGTCATGAAAACAGTACGTGGCGGATAATTCAGTATAAGAACTGTTCCTGCGATCACCAACATTTTTAATAAGACCACGCCAATTACCAGCAGCAGGATATAGAGGAAATTTTCTATAAAGAAATTCAGGTCCAATAAAGTTCCTACTGAGATAAAGAAAAAACTAATAAATATTTCCCGAAAGGGTAACACATTTGCTGTTGCCTGATGGCTGTATTCTGATTCTGAAATAATAAGTCCGGCGAAAAAAGCGCCTAAAGCAAGAGATAAACCTGCCGAGGAGGTCAGCCATGCGATTGCGAAGATAAATACTACAACAGTTAAGATGAAAAGTTCGCGGCTCTTGGTCTTTACTACCATAGAAAAAATCTTTGGGACTATGTAGCGGGCGAGGAGGTAGATCACCACTCCTAAAACCAGGAATTTTAAAATAAGGATACCAACAGTTTCCAGAATATTATCGGACTGCCCGGCCAGCAGTGGAGTAAAGAGCATCATGGGAACTACGATGATATCCTGAAAGATAAGTATGCCAAGACTAATGCGGCCATGAGGTGCCGTTATTTCCCCTTTTTCCTGAAGGATTTTTAGCACTATTGCGGTACTACTTAAGGAGAAAAGAAAACCTACAAATATGGCTGCACTTAAAGGCAAGCCAATAAAATATGCAATCGCAGCAGAAATTATAATCGTACCACCAACCTGAAGACTTCCTCCAATTAGCACAGTACGTTTCATGCTTATGAGCTCCCGTAATGAAAGCTCAATTCCAATGATAAAGAGAAGAAAAATAATCCCGATTTCAGAAAGCAATTCTACTTCATGCTGACTGCTTATAAGGTTAAATGCATAGGGTCCGGCTATAATTCCTGCAAGAAGAAACCCGAGTAAAGAGGGAACCTTCATCTTCTGAAACAAGAGAATAATGAGGATCGATAATCCGAGAATAATTACGATATCCTGTAAAATAGGGATTTCCATTCAGCTTGCGCGTTGGTTGGTGTTGATTGTCTAAGTTAGCAGATTTTGACGTATAACTAAAATAAAAAAGCGACAGGTTTCCCTGCCGCTAAATGCTCAAATTAAAATCTATTAACCTTTTAACCAAGCTTCACGCAAATTCACTTGCGTACTATCGTCGTCTTTTTCAGTAATCCTTGATGAGGTGGTTGTTGGTTGATGAGCTTTGGCGCTGAGATTTAATTCCTCGCCGTCACGCTCAATCACAAAAGTAACCTCTTCACCTTCTTTCCAGGACTCGGCAGTCATTACCATATTGTAGGCACTCTGGATATTGTATTCCTGGCCATTGATCGATTTCAAAATGTCACCACCTTCAATTCCAAGTTCATCCAGGAAAGAATTAAAACTGATATTTTCTCTGAAGATGATCTCCCCGGTATCGGGATTACCATCAATATATGGGGTTTGCCCCACAAGGAAATATCCTGAATTTGTGGTGAACTCTTCTTCCTCCAAACCTACTTTTTCAAAGAATTCGTTGTAGGGAATAGGAGTGGAGCCTGTAACATACTTATCAAAAAATTCCTGAATTTCAGGATAGGATAAGTCTACTATCACCTCTATTAATTCATCGTCATTAAATGGCTGGTCTTTCCC
Source organism: Salegentibacter sp. (assembly GCF_041642575.1). NCBI lineage: Bacteria > Pseudomonadati > Bacteroidota > Flavobacteriia > Flavobacteriales > Flavobacteriaceae > Salegentibacter > Salegentibacter sp. The sequence continues at coordinate 6,279 of NZ_JBEPWD010000066.1, forward strand.
GTATTTTTCTGAAAGTCTTTTCATGAGATCAAGCAGGCCTGTTTCACCTCCGCTTAATTCCCTTAACCTAATATCAAGAGCCAATCCAATCAAGGCTCCCTTTTGATAAACATTATAAAAACTGTCTTTATATTCCGGTTCAAGAATGTTTCTGCTCATTTTTGTAAAAGGTACGGTATCGTCATAATTTTTAGATACCTCAATCTTTTCAGAAATTCGGTTATAAAACTCCTCGTTATCGATAAGTCCCTGATTAACCTGGAATAAATTCGCAAAATATTCGGTTACGCCTTCATACATCCAAAGGTGCTGAGACATTTCAGGATCGTTATAATCGAAATAATGAATTTCTTCGGAATGAATATTCAGAGGAGTGAGAATATGGAAAAACTCGTGGGAGACAACATCGGTCATAGTTTCCTGAAGTTGCTCGGGTTGCATCATTTCCGGTAGGACCACTACTGTTGAAGTGTGATGTTCAAGAGCTCCGAATCCACGGGCATCTTGTTCTTCTGTATCTGAAAGATAGAGCAGAATTGCATATTTCCCAGTATTATCTATTTCCCCAAGAAATCTCTTTTGGGCCGAAATCATTTTCTCAATGTTCGGTTTGATGTCTTCTGAAGTATATTTTTTGTTTGGCGAATATACGTTTACCAATACTTCCATATCCTCAACCATAAAGCTGGTCGTATCCGGAAGGGAATACATAATGGGGTTATCTATAACTTCAAAATAACGATTAAGCAGAAAGATATCGGTTTGGTAATCTGTTTCTAAGCCATTCTTTATCTCTGCCAGACTTAGGGCAGTTCCCGGAATTACCGTTTCGGGACGGGTAATCTCCAGGCGATATGGTTCCTCGGTTAAATTCTCAAAATAGCCAACAAATCCGTGAAGATTTAGCACGAAATTTTCGTCTTCAGAAATATTTGTTCCACTGGGGGAGAACACTCCTTCCTCTCCTTCAATATCAAAGGAATCATTTACCAGATAGGTGACCTTATCTAATTCTGAAGCCTTGGGTATTACCCAGGTATTTTCATTTTCCCGGCGGAATTCCAGCTCGTTACCCTTATAATCCAAAGCCTTAAAATCTTCGATAAACTGGCCGAAATTATTGTTTGAATAAGTACCGGGTATTATCTTCGGAAGATAGAAGCTTATCTCTTCGCCGGTTAGTCTTTCCGGGTTTACGCTTACTTTTACTTTATCATCTTCAATATTAACCAGATCAAGCGATGCCAGGATAGGTTGTTTTGATTCCGGTTGAAGCTGTGTGGTTTTACATGAATATAAAGTGCCCAGAAGAGCTAAAGTGAATAAAAACTTTTTCATTATTAAAGGTGAATTTTATCAGTTAGACTCCGGAAAAAGCAAAAAGTTACATTTGAAGGTTTATTTTTAAAAAGGATATAAAAAAACCACCGCTTAAAAACGGTGGTTTATTCAGAATGAAACTAAGTTTATTCTCTAATATGACCTTCACCTAAGACATAATATTTATTGGTGACCAGTTGTTTCAATCCCAGCGGTCCCCTATGGTGAAGTTTATCGGTACTAATCGCTAACTCAGCACCAACACCCATTTGGCCACCATCGGTAAAGCGGGTGGAGGCATTATGGTAAACCGCAGCGCTATCAACCTGCTCCATGAAAGTTTGAGCTTCATCTCTGTCTTTAGTGATAATGGAAGCAGAATGACCTCCTGAATATTTGTTGATCTTTTCAATGGCTGAATCAAGACCATCAATACTTCCCAGGACGATCTTCATGGCTAGAAACTCTTCATACCAGGTATCTTCAGAAGGAACTTTCTCTTCATCGGTCAGGACTTTTGAAACTTCCTCATCTACAAGAATGGAAACTTCATTTTCCCTGAACATTTGCTGAAGTTCTTTCAGTTTATCTTCATATCCCGAAATGTTCTTGTCTATTAATACCTTATCCAAAGCGTTACAACCTGAGATCTTATCGATCTTGGCGTTGAGCATAACCTTTTTGGCGGTTTCGAAATCGGCGTTTTTAGAAACGTAGAGGAAATTGTTTCCGCGACCACTAACGAGAACTGCTCCCGTGGCGTGTTCTTTTACAAAAGCGATCAAACGCTCCCCGCCACGTGGTACAATAAGGTCAATATGTTCCGGTGGGTTTTTCAGAAATTCCTGGGTTTCTGTGCGATCTAATTTCAGCATTTCGATCCAGTTTTTTTCCAGGCCGTTTTCCTGAAGGGCTTCGTGCCAGCATTCTTCGAGGATCTTATTGCTGTGAAATGCTTCTTTTCCTCCTTTTAGATAAATCTTATTATTGGCTTTAAAAGCCAGCATAGCGGCCTCGATGGTAACATCGGGTCTGGATTCGTAAATGATCATTATTGTACCGAAAGGCGCCGTTTTATTGGTGATATCCAATCCGGTATCAAGGCGTCGGTGTTCGATGGTTTTCCCCACCGGATCCTCCTGATCCATTACTTCTTTAACAGACTGGATCATTGAATCTACTTTTTTCTCATCAACGATAAGTCTGTCGTACATTGCCTGATCACTTTTTCCAAAGGCTTCCAGGTCTTTTTTATTTGCTTCAATAATATCTTCGCGCCTTTTATCCAGGATATTCATCATGGATTTAAGCACATTATTTTTGGTTTCGGTTTTTATCAACTTCATTTTAAGAGTTTTTTCTTATTTCTATTATTTTGTTTTATGCGGTAAACTTGGTGCCTACAGGTTTTCCTTCCATAATATCAAGTATTACGTTAGGACGTTTCCCATTGGCAATATAAGTGGTGATATTTTTGGCGGCAGTTCCTTTAGCAATCTTGATCTTAGATTCCATTCCGCCACGGCCTTCACCTTCGCCTTTGCCAGATTCCTGAACATATTTTTCTACATTCTGATCAACCTGAACCTTATTTAATTTCTCTGAATCTTCATGATCCGGATGCCCGGTGTACAGCCCCTCTGTATCACTAAGGATGATCAGGGAATCTGCCTGAATTAATTCGGCTACCAGACTGGCCAGCTCATCATTATCAGAGAACATAGACATGGTTACCGAAACTGCATCATCTTCATTGGCAATAGGGATTATTCCTTCAGATAATAAAGACTCATAACAGTTTATCATATTTTCACGGTGAATCCCAGGACTAAAGTCTCTTTTGGTAGCCAGAACCTGCGCGCAGCGCATTCCGAAGTCATGAAATAAACTGTAATAGTGACGCATCATCCTGGGTTGACCTACCGAAGAAAATACCTGTCTTCTTTTGGAGGGATCTGTGATTTTAATCTCTCCCAGGATTTCCTTTCCGGCAATTGCAGAACCTGATGACACTAATACTACCATTACATCCTGTTCATGTAAAGTAGCGATCTGTTCTACAAGATTTCTTAATATAGGTTGCAGAATTCTATTGTCTTTATTGGTCATGACGTTTGTACCAACTTTTACAACTATTCTTTTTTTATCCATTTCTTTGTTTTTGAAAAAATATATTTCTTTATACTTACTCCTTACCAAGTTCAACAGCTCTGTCAAATGCAGCATAAGCCGCATCTTTAATAAGCTCTTTAACATTATTGTCTTCCATAGAATCCAGGGCGGCACGGGTAGTACCTCCTTTGGAGGCTACACGGTCCATCCAGGTCTCCGGGGAGAGATCAGATTCGTTAAATAATTTTACTGCGCCTTCAAAGGTTTGGCTAACCAGGACTTTAGAATCATTTTTTGAGAAGCCCATTTTTAGCGCTGCTTCCAACATGGATTGCATAAAGTAGAATACATATGCCGGACCACTACCGGAAATTCCTGTGGAGGCATCTATAAAGTTCTCTGTTTCAACATGAATAGATTCTCCGGTGGTGTCCAGGAGATTCCTAATCATTAATAATTCTACACGGGAAACTTCTTTAGCTTCGGTATAGGAGGTAACTCCTTTACCAACCTGAGCCGGTAAATTAGGCATAGATCTGATTACTTTCTTAACATCCAGACCTTGCTGGATCTTGGCAATGGTAACCCCTGCCATTAGAGAAACAAAAATTTGTTCATTATTTACCAAAGGTTTAATTTCTTCGAAAAGGCTATCACAGTGATATGGCTTTACCGCTAGGAAAACTATATCGGCATCCGGCAAACATTCTTCAATATCGTCGTAAACATCAAAATGATCTATTTTGCTCAATCTGGTAATAATATCAGCAGATTTGTCGAAGATCATTAGATTTCTACGATTTAATAAGCTGGACTTTGCCATTCCCTCGGCATAAGTAAGTCCCATGTTTCCGGCTCCAATAAGTAATACTTTCATGTATTGTTTTTTTGGTTAATTTTTATAGGTATTTAACCTGTATTTACTATTCTTTCACGCTCTATGGCACAAAGACCATACAGCTTTCTGGATCCAGTGCCTGATTTTCGCCTGATTCATCAGTAAGTTAGCGCATTTTAAGGATTTCTATTCTTGATAAAAGGTTAAAACTGATTTAAATTTAGTTTAAAAAAATAGAGTAGGTGAGGGAAATAAGAATCCTAAAACATGGCATAGCAAAGACTTAGAGTTTTCCAGGGGCCTCAGTTAATATTCATCGTACAGACTTAGAATTCATAGTCAATCCCTCTATTACTGATATTAGGAAACCCACTATTGAGTTTGTTTATGTACGATAGTATATATCTATAATAATTTCATAAACTGCTATTTTGGCAGTTTAAAATACCCGATTAGTCACGAAAAGGTTTTCGTTTATTTTTGGTTTCTATTGAAGTACTCCGTCCCATTTTAGACTGGCAACAAGTAAATCTACATACTGATTAATTGTTTTCTTTATTTTTTTAGGGTTTTTCAAATCGATTTCCCCCTGCCATAGGAGTTCTCTTTGTCTATCCTTTGGAAGTGTATAGATAGAGGTTTGGGTATGATAGGTCTTAGAACCGTTGATGTCTTCATGGAAAATTCCCTGATTTGAGTAATAATCACTTTTGAAACTGCGGTAACTACCTTTAAGGTTGAACAGACTGGATCTGAGGTCTTTATGGGATTCAACCTGAACGATTTTGCTTAGAAGAACCGTATTATATCCTTCCTTCAGTAAATATTTCTCAAGGTTATTTAATTGTTTTTCAGTGCTTTCTCCGGGAACGAGCATATCTTCCATAACCCTAACACTAGCCATTGCCTCAACATTATTCTTCTTAAATTCTTTTTCAAGGGAAGTCTCAAAGGACTCCCGGAATTCAGTTAAAGGGGTCATCCCAATTATCAGTATTTTCTCAATCTTTGGTTTTTCGGCCCTGTATGGAGAATGCGACTCTACCAATCTTGTAGAACTGCAGGCAGTAAGAAAGAGCAAAATTACCGGAAGAATATATCGCATAAGAGCCAATGTTTTAAAGCATGAAATGGCGGATCACTTTAAAAGTCTTTTCTGCTTTTGGTTTTTTAAAGCTCCGGATATCTTTTCAAAGATATCTTTTTTTAATTCTTTGTAAGTATCAGAAAAGCTATTCATTTCCCTCATAATTTGCCGGTGCTCCTCTTTGTATTTTTTCTCTTCTTCGGGTTGATCTTTTCCGTCAACCAGAATATCCAGTCCGTTTTGATGTTGGGTCACTTTCCTGGTTAGGGATTCCATCTCCTCATTTGATTTTTTTAGGCGATCAATTAAGGAGTTGACTTCTGAAACCAGGTTCGACTCGATTATCGGTAAGGTATATTCCCTTAGCATATCTTCAAAGAAAAGATGTTCATCCTTAATGAAAGCAAGGATGGAACTCCATTGTTGTGCACTGTAGTGCATTTCTTCAGGACTTTTCCATTCAATATATCTGAAATTCTTCTGCTCTTCCATGACTATCGATTTTTAGGTTATGAATTTTCTTTGGTGATCAAAAGATCCCCGGTATAATTAAAGATTTGTGATTGCAAATCTTTCAAACCG
>NZ_JBEPWD010000067.1:0-12132 GCF_041642575.1 Salegentibacter sp.
CAAGAAATCAGGAGCGTCCTATTTATCCGTGGAATAAAAAACCAACTCTTGACCTTTACAGCGCTGAAATGACTGAAGAAGGAGAACTGGTTGATATTATTCTGCTTTCAGATGATATCAATACCGATTCCCACGAAAGTTCTGCAACCTTTAATGAGGATGCAACCGTAATGTACTTTGATCGTACCAGCGAAAAAAGAGTTAAAAACGAAGAAGGCGTAAGAGTTGCTCACATTAAACTTTACCGTGCTGAATTGGTAGATGGGACCTGGACTAACATCGAGGCGCTTCCATTCACCAGCAATGAGTACTCTACCGAGCACCCAAGCCTAAGTGCAGATGGAAGTAAACTTTACTTTGCCAGTGATATGCCGGGCTCTGAAGGTTCTTTCGATATCTATGTAGTAGATGTTAATGAAGACGGAACTTACGGAACTCCACAAAATCTTGGAACCGGAGTTAACACGCCGCAGCGCGAGCAGTTTCCTTTCATCAGCGAAGAGAATGTGCTTTATTTCGCTTCAGATGGGCACCAGGGATATGGAAACCTGGATGTTTTCAGAAGTGAAGGAGACTTTTCAGAAGTCCAAAACCTTGGCGCAACTGTAAACTCCAATCGTGATGATTTCGCTTTTGTAATTAAAGAAGGTGACGAAAAAGGATACTTTGCCTCTAACCGAAGAGGAACAGATAACCTTTACATGTTTGAACGCGAAGATTACGAGCCTCCGGTAGTAGATTATGACGATCGTGAGATCAATACTGAAACTGGAAGACAGCAATTAAGAGGTGTAGGAAACATTTACTTCGACTTTGATAAAGCAACTATTAAAGACGAATCTAAACCTACGCTTGACAAAGTTGTTGATATTATGAACAAATATCCAACAATCGACATCGAAATTGGTTCTCACGCCGATGCCAGAGGTTCTGATGAATATAACATGGGACTGTCTGAAAGACGTGCAGCTTCTACCTTAGAATATCTTGTTGAAAACGGAATTGACCGCAGCAGATTAACCTCTCAAGGTTATGGTGAGAGCATGCCGCTTAACGATTGTACTGAACCAACTGGTTGTACAAATGAGCAGTACGCTAAAAACCGTAGAAGTGAGTTCACTATTATGAACGAGCAAGGTGAACCAGAAGACAGAGACGACTACGAAGCCAACGAGGAAGAAGTAGAAGAAGATAACTAATCCGCTCACCAACTAACTAACCAACCTTAAAAAGCCCCGGAATTTCCGGGGCTTTTTTATTTTATAAATTTCTATGGTGAAGCCCTTACTCAAACTTATATTTGTGCTCAAGCAAGTACATTATGCCTCCTATAATTAAAGTAATTATTCCCGCTTACAATGAAGAAGCATCCATCGCCAAGGTAGTCTCTGAAATTCCTCCAATTGTAGATGAAATCATTGTGGTAAGCAATAATTCCACGGATACCACTGTACAAAATGCCAGGACAGCTGGAGCAACTGTACTTTCAGAAAAAAGAAAAGGCTATGGTTACGCCTGCCTCAAGGGAATGGATTATCTCGCAAGCAAAAACCCAAAACCAGATATCATAGTTTTCCTGGATGGAGATTACAGCGATTACCCCGAAGAACTGACCAAAATCGTAGCTCCAATTTTGGATGAGAATATAGATTTAGTAATTGGTGCCAGAGTCAAGGAATTACGTGAAAAAGGCTCGATGACAGGTCCGCAGATCTTCGGAAACTGGCTTGCTACTTCCTTAATGAAACTATTCTTCGGAGCGAAATTTACCGATCTTGGACCTTTCCGGGCGATTAAATATGAAAAATTGCTTGCTTTGGAAATGGAAGATAAAACCTATGGCTGGACTGTGGAAATGCAGTTGAAAGCCATCAAAAAAAATTATACTTACACCGAAGTTCCGGTAAAATATAAAAATCGCATTGGCACCTCCAAGGTTTCGGGCACGGTGAAAGGCGCTATCTTTGCAGGAGTAAAGATCCTGGGATGGATTTTCAAATACAGTTTTAAATAATGGAGCTTGCAATTCTCATCTTATATTCTTTTGCCCTGCTGATAATTTTCATCTACAGCATTTCCCAGCTTCAATTATTACTGAATTACCTGAAAGCAAAGAAACAGACCGATTCTGCTGAAAAATATAATTTGAGTGACCCTAAGCAAACCCCTACGGTTACCATACAACTTCCACTGTATAACGAATTGTACATTGTTGAGAACTTACTCGATAATATTGCAAAAATTCAGTATCCAAAAAACAAGCTGGAGATCCAGGTACTCGACGATTCCACCGACGAATCAATTGCCCTGATCGCTGAAAAAATTTCATTTTTAAAAGAGGCCGGTTTTGACATTAAACACCTTCGCCGTGAATCCCGAACGGGATTTAAAGCAGGCGCTTTAAAGGAGGGGTTGAAAATTGCGAAAGGAGACTTCATCGCTATTTTCGATTCCGATTTTTTACCGAAAAAAGACTGGCTCCTGCAAACCGTCCCCTATTTCAAAGATCCGGAAATTGGGGTGGTCCAAACACGCTGGTCGCATATCAACCGCGATTATTCCTGGCTGACCAAAATACAGGCCTTTGCTCTCGATTTTCATTTTATACTGGAACAAACCGGAAGGAATTTCGGCCATCATTTCATCAATTTCAATGGTACGGCGGGTATCTGGCGCAAGGAATGCATCCTCGATGCGGGCAACTGGAGCGGCGACACCCTCACAGAAGATCTTGATCTTAGTTACCGCGCCCAGCTTAAAAAATGGAAGTTCAAATACCTGGAAGATGTGGAAACTCCTGCAGAACTCCCAGTTGCAATAAGCGCAGCCAAATCCCAACAATTTCGATGGAATAAAGGAGCGGCTGAAAACTTCAGGAAAAATTACCTACATTTATTAAAAGACAATTCAGCTTCCTTTAGTACCAAATTCCACGGATTTTTCCATTTGCTCAATTCAAGTATGTTTTTGATTGTATTGCTGCTGGCAGTTTTAAGCGTACCGGTTTTATATATTAAAAGTCAGAATCCAGAATTAGGCCGGTATTTCAATTGGCTGGGAGTTTTTCTAGTTAGTACGATCATATTTTTCTTCTGTTATTACGCGGCCTGGAAAAAGATTCACGGCGGCGGATTTAAAAGTCTTTTGAAGTTTATCGGGATGTTTTTCAGCTTCTTTTCGGTGGTGATGGGGTTTTCGTTGCATAACTCTATCGCAGTGATGGAAGGTCATTTAGGAAAAAGATCAGAATTTATCCGGACTCCGAAATTCAATATTAATTCGACCAACCAGAACTGGAAGCACAACAAATATTTAACCCAGGCGATAAGTCCGCAATTATTGCTGGAATTTGGGCTCTGGTTGTATTTCGGCTTCGGACTTTACAGCGCATTTTTACTGAAGGATTTTAGTCTGGTTATTTTTCATCTTATGCTATTCATCGGGTTTGGCTTTGTGGTTTTTAAAACGATTCGAACTTAGTTTTGAAAAAATGAAGGAGTTTTTTAAAAACCACCGCTTCAGTATTCTTATAGCCCTAACCGGTATCGTATTCTATATTTCCTTCGCCTATAATCTCGATCGCACCGACTTCATAAAACTCATCGGCCTCTACGGCGGATTGTTTTTTATGAGTTTTAGGCTAATCCAGCTCGAAAAAACCAACTTTTGGTTCCTGGCCGGTTTGGCGCTCCTCTACAGACTTATCTTTCTTTTTGCTTTGCCTAACCTTTCTCAGGACTATTATCGCTTTATTTGGGACGGGAAATTGATCCTCGAAGGGATCAATCCCTATTTATTCAAACCAACTGAATTAATTCCCGATTTTCAGGGAATTTGGGCTGACCTTTACCAGGGAATGGGAAGCCTTAGCCAGGGGAATTATACCAGCTACCCTCCAATTAATCAATTTATTTTTGCAGTGTCGGCATTGGTAGGGGGGAAATCGATTTTAGGATCAGTAATAATAATTCGGATTTTAATCATCCTGGCCGATTTAGGGACGCTTTTCTTCGGAAGGAAGCTGTTGCAGAATTTCGGTCTTCCCCATCATCAGATCTTTTGGTTTATCCTGAATCCATTTATCATTATAGAACTCACCGGGAACCTGCATTTTGAAGGGGTAATGCTGTTTTTCCTGATTGTTTCGCTGTACTTACTTCACAAAGAAAAATGGCTGGCCAGCGCAGTTTTGTTGGGAGTTTCTGTTTCGGTGAAATTGATTCCGCTTATATTTCTGCCGCTACTTTGGAATTATTTTCGAAAGAATCAACAGCTTAAAATTCAGAAATTAGGGTTCTATTATGCCACAGTAGCGATAACAGTCGTTCTGACTTTCCTTCCTTTTCTTTCTTCAGAACTATTCTCCAACTTTTCAGCCAGTATCGGACTTTGGTTTCAAAAATTTGAATTCAATGCGAGTATCTATTATCTGATTCGCTGGATTGGTTTTGAGCTTAAAGGTTATAACATAATCGCCACGGCGGGAAGGGTTTTACCTATCCTGACCCTTCTGATTATCCTGGGACTCGCTTTTTTCCGAAGAAATAGATCAATTAAAACTTTAATCACTTCGATGCTTTTTGGAATAACCGCGTACTTCTTTCTTTCCACTACAGTACATCCCTGGTATCTGGCGACACCTCTTCTGCTTTCTGTTTTTACAAAATATCGTTATATGATTTTATGGACAGGACTGGTATTTCTGAGTTATTTCGCCTATTCCAATCCCGATTTTGAAGAGAGTTACTGGCTCCTGGCGACAGAATATGTTGCTGTTTTCGGGTATTTGATTTATGAGATTTCCAGAAAGGAATTCCAAACAAAAAAGCCTGTAATTTAACTTACAGGCTCTTCTTTTTATTCCAAATCACTATTTACATATCGAGTAAATAGGCAAATATTAAAGGCGCTACAATAGTAGCATCACTTTCTATAATATGTTTTGGCGTATCGATATCCAGTTTCCCCCACGTAATCTTCTCATTGGGCACAGCTCCGGAGTAAGATCCGTAGCTGGTTGTTGAATCGGAAATCTGGCAGAAATAGCTCCAGAAAGGCGTATCGGTTCTTTCCATATCCTGGTACAACATAGGCACTACACAAATAGGGAAATCGCCGGCAATTCCTCCTCCTATCTGGAAGAAACCGATTCCGTTTTTGGAATTATCGGTGTACCAATCGGCAAGGAAGGTCATATATTCTATTCCCGATTTCATTGTACTCGCTTTCAGCTCACCTTTGAGCACGTAGGAAGCAAAAATATTTCCCAGGGTGCTGTCTTCCCATCCGGGAACCACCATTGGCAGGTTTTTTTCGGCTGCGGCGTACATCCAGGAATCTTTAAGATCGATCTCGTAATGCTCTTCCAAAGCCCCTGAAAGCAACAATTTATAAAGAAATTCATGAGGAAAATAACGCTCGCCTTTTTCTTCAGCATCTTTCCAAATCTTCACGATCCTATGCTGAATTCTTCGGAAAGCTTCTTCCTCAGGAATACAGGTATCCGTAACCCTGTTTAGGCCTTTTTCCAATAGATCCCACTCCTCTTGCGGAGTGAGGTCACGATAATTAGGCACACGTTTATAATGCGAATGCGCCACAAGGTTCATTACATCTTCCTCAAGGTTAGCGCCGGTACAGGAAATGATATGCACTTTGTCCTTTCGGATCATCTCGGCAAAAATTTTCCCAATCTCGGCAGTACTCATAGCTCCTGCGAGAGAAACCAGCATTTTTGAACCGCCCTGCAACTGCTTTTCGTAATCTTTGGCAGCATCTACCAGCGCGGCGGCATTAAAGTGTAAATAATATTTTTCTATAAATTGCGAAATCGCTCCTTTACTCATCTTCGTCTTCGTGGTTATGATTTAAATATTTGAATTTGTAGCTCAACATTTTGTAGTACAGTTTTGCCGCAAGAAAATCAGATGATTTCTCGTTTTCATTTGGGCAAAGTTCTACGATATCAAATCCTACAACATTTTTCTTTTTGAACATCAGTTTTAAAAACTCCAGGGTTTCGTACCAGAAAAGTCCACCAGGCTCTGGGGTTCCGGTAGAAGGCATGATAGAAGGATCAAAGGCATCAAGATCTATGGTGATAAAAACATTAGGCGTCATCTGGCCAATGGCGTCATCCATCCAGTCTTCATACAGATCGTGAGCAAAATACACCTGGTTTTCGTCCATATGTTCAACTTCTGAAACATCCATAGAACGAATTCCCACTTGTACCAGGTTGGTCTTTTTACTGGCCTCGTGCACCGCACAAGCGTGGTTACATGCTGAACCTTCATATTCCGGTCTAAGGTCGGCGTGAGCATCAATTTGTACTACGGTTAAATCTGCAAAACTTTCATTGAAAGCCCGAATAGTACCGATGGAAACTGAATGCTCTCCCCCAAAAATGGTTACAAATTTCTCCTGTTTGATGTAGTTTTTCACAGTTTTGTGCACTGCTTCAACCATTTTTTCAGGAGAAGAATCTTCGGTTACAGGTGGAGCGAGATAAACCCCTTTTTTGTACACTTCGCTGCGTGTTTCAATGTCATAAAGTTCCATATTTTCTGAAGCCTCCAAAAAAGCTTCCGGACCTTTATCTGCGCCTTTTTGCCAGGAACTTGTTCCATCGTAGGGAACAGGAATTAATACCACTTTAGCATCGTCTATGCGAGAATACTTATCTGGTATCCCGGCGTAATTCTTTTTGTTCATTTTAAAAGTTGATTGAATAAGAGTTAGTTGTATAAAGTTATAAATTTTTTAATTGCTATTGTTATAACCGAGAATTTTCAACATATCTTCTGATTTCTGTTCCTCACTAAACAATTCTGTGGTGATATTCCCATCTTTATCTTTATCTATAAGAATATGTTTGGGTTGCGGGATCAGGCAGTGATGTAAACCACCAAAACCCCCTATGGTTTCCTGATATGCCCCGGTATTGAAAAAGCCTATAAAAAGCGGTTTCTCTTTTTTATACTTCGGAAGGTAGATCGCATTTACGTTTTGTTCAGAATTATAATAATCATCGCTGTCGCAGGTCAATCCGCCTAACAAAACCCTTTCATATTCATCATTCCAACGGTTTATAGGAAGCATTACAAACTTCTTGCTTATGGCCCAGGTATCCGGAAGCGTCGTGATGAAAGATGAATTGATCATATTCCATTTTTCCCTGTCGTTTTGTTGTTTCTGATAGAGGATCTCATAGATCGCGCCACCGCTTTCTCCAACGGTAAAACTTCCGAATTCAGTAAAGATATTTGGCACTTCCACCTCTGCTTCGTCGCAGGCAAGTTTTATCTGGTTGATAATCTCATCTACCATATACTCATAATCATATTCAAAATGAAGGGAATTCTTCACCGGAAATCCACCACCAATATTTAAGCTATCGAGCGTTGGACAAACTTTTTTGAGTGCGATATAAACCTTCAAACATTTGATAAGTTCGTTCCAGTAATAGGCTGTATCACGTATGCCGGTGTTGATAAAGAAATGTAGCATCTTCAGCTCCACCTGCTTATTTTCTTTGATCTTTCGGTTGTAAAAGGGTACGATATTTTTATACCCTATTCCAAGCCGGGAGGTATAAAATTCGAATTTCGGTTCCTCTTCAGAAGCAATTCTTATTCCGATGGGATATTTCCCATCAATACTCTCTGATAAAAGATCGATTTCCTCATAATTATCAATGATAGGAATACAATTTCTATGACCGTTATTCAATAAACGGGCAATATTCTCGATATATTGGTCCCTTTTAAAACCGTTGCAAAGCACGTAAGTATCATTGGTGATCTTCCCCGATTTCTTTAAATGCTCCACGATATTAATATCAAATGCCGAAGAGGTCTCAATGTGGATATCATTTTTTAAAGCTTCGTTCAAAACGTGCTCAAAATGAGAACTTTTTGTACAATAACAATAATTGTAATTTCCTTTGTAATTATGTTTTTCCATCGCATCGGAAAACCATTTTTTGGCCCTTTGAATATTATCTGAAATTTTAGGCAGATAATTAAATTTAAGGGGAGCTCCGTATTTTTCTACGAGTTCCATAAGGTCAATCCCATGAAATTGGAGTTCATTATTTTCCAGAGTAAATTCTTCCTGAGGAAAATAGAAAGTCTGGTCTATCAGATCGCTGTATTTGGTGTTCAATGGAGTAGTTTAAGAGTTTTAAAGGTAAAAATTAGGGATAAATTTACCGCATCAAAAGATTTGATTGGTAAAATATTGTTAAGATGAATTTTTTTACAGGATAATTCCACACCTGAATTTAGGCCAACTAAAATATATTTCGGAAAATACCGACAGTTTCCGAAGAAATGACGAAAAGAATTTGTCAATTACTGGTGTGCATTACAAAGATTAAAAAAATTAAAAACCCGAATCTTCAATTGAAAATCCGGGTTAAAAATATTAAAAAACTTAATACGAAATAACTTTTTTTAAAGCATTCCCAAATTAATAACTTCCTGATCTGTAAGCCTTCTGAAACGTCCTCTTGGCAGGTCTTTTTTGGTTAGCCCGCCAAAGACTACGCGATCTAATTTTTCTACTTCGTACCCCAAACTTTTAAACAATCTTTGGATTACGTGATTTTTGGTAGAATTGGTTTCAAGACCCACCTCATTCTTCGGTCTGTCCGCTATATAACTTGCGTCCTGTACTTTCACTTTTCCATCTTCGAGGATCACCCCGGCTTTAATTCTATCAAGATGCTCGGGTGAGAGTGGTTTAGTAAGATTTATATGATAGATCTGTCTTATTCCATTCCTTGGTTTACCTAATTTCTTGGCCAGAGTACCATCGTTGGTAAAAAGCAATAAGCCCATAGCCTGGGTATCGAGTTTCCCGACAGGGTCCAGTTTGGCTTTGGTAGCCTTAGCCATAAGCTCCATTACTGTTTTCCCTCCTTTTTCCATGCTTCCGGTGACATAAACCCCTTTGGGTTTATTCAGCAGGAAATATTCAGGTTTTTCGGGATTCAGAGTCCTACCGTCAAACTTCACCTCATCGGTGAGCTTAACTTTGTAACCCATTTCAGTAATAACCTTCCCGTTAACCGTTACATTTCCGGAAGAAATATAGATATCGGCATCGCGACGGGAACAGATCCCTGAATTTGCAATGTATTTATTGAGCCTGATTCCTTCTGTCTTTTCGGCTGATTTAGCTGAAGAAGGTTTAGCCGAAGTTTTGTCTCCTGCCTTTTTTATAGGGGCATTTCCCCGGGCATAGGATTTCTTTCGTTGTCCACCACCTTGTCTTCCGCTGAATTTTCCTTCTGAAGATTTATCGTTTCTGCTCATAGCGCTAATTTTTTGCAAAGGTACTGTATAAGTACAGATTAACTAAATTATAAAAGGATAATATTATTCTAAGTAAGGCACCTTAAAACACCCGGTTGATCACTTCCGGAAGGTCTATAAGGAGGATACTGAAAACTCCGGCAACGATGATCAGTTTAAGAATGTTATGCAATAAGAGGTATTGCCATTTCGCCTTACTAAAATATAGAAATAATACAAAGAATACCAATAACGCAAGGGAAGTATAGAAATAATAATCCATATATCCTGTGTGAAACCTGGTGATAAGAAGTAGGATAGGAACGACAGCGAGTATGGTTAAAATTGAGAGAAAGAATTTGCTCCATTTTTCTCCGTAAACTACAGGGATTGTCTGATAGTTCTGGGCCAGGTCACCCTGCATATTCTCCAGGTCTTTCACTAACTCCCGCATAACGATCATCAAATAAAGAAAGGTGGCGTGAATGAAAATCACGGTTTCAAAATTCCTGTAATACACGAAGATCACAAAAAATGGGGTTATGGTGAGTATAGAAGCAACAAGGTTTCCTAAAAAAAGAATCTTCTTTAAGCGATGGGAATATAACCAAATGCCAAAAATGTAAATTGAAAAGAAAACAACCGTTTTAAAGGAGACGTAACTGGCAAAAAATATCGCGAGTAAATTAAGAATAAAATAAACCGAAAGTTTGGTACGCTGACTTACGATCCTGTCCAACATGGTTTTTCTAGGCCTGTTGATCAGGTCTTTTTCACTATCGTAAAAATTATTAATGATGTATCCCGAAGCGACAATTGTCGCGGAAGAAAGAATTAGAAAGAATAAATTATCATCAAAAATAATATCCCGCAATGGTAAATCGGGAGCAAGTATAAAAGCTGAAGTAAGATACTGTGCAATTATTAACACCAGTATATTATAACCACGAACCACCGAAAACAAACTGAGCATTTTTAGCAACAATCGTTTGTTGGAGATGGAAACCATTAAAGGGCAGTTTAGAAGTTGTAAACCACTTCTAATTTATAATCTTTTAGAGCTTTTCTTGCTTTTTCTATATCTTCCGTAAACCCAAGGATGTACCCACCACCTCCTGAACCGCAAAGTTTCAGATAGTAATCGTTGGTATCAATTCCCTTTTGCCATAGCTTATGAAATTGGGCAGGAATCATAGGCTTAAAATTATCCAGCACCACGTGAGAAAGGCTTTTGACATTCTTAAAAAGCGATTTCACATCCCCTTTCAAAAAGTCGTCTACACAGGCATCTGTATGTTTTACAAACTGATCTTTAAGCATATTTCTAAAGCCTTCCTGCTTCATATTTTCCATAAAGATCCCTACCATCGGGCCGGTTTCGCCGGTGCTCCCGCTATCAAGCAGGAATACAGCTCCCTGTCCGTTTGCGGTTTGAGAAGGAATTCCCGCAGGCTCAATATTGTCGTTTGAATTTATTAGGATAGGAATACTCAAATAGCTGTTAAGCGGATCCAGACCTGAAGACTTTCCGTGAAAAAATGATTCCATTTCCCCAAAGATCTTTTTCAGTTTTAAAAGTTTATCTCTGGTAAGGTTTTCCAGTACAGTGATCTTATCGGTAGCATATTTATCGTAAATCGCAGCTACCAAAGCACCGCTACTCCCTACTCCATATCCCTGTGGAATCGTAGAATCGAAATACATTCCTTTAGCTATATCAGACTTTAGGGATTCCAGGTCAAATTTAACCAGGTCAGGATTGTTTTGAGAAAGTTCCCCGAGGTAATCGGCGAATCTATCTAAACTCTTATTAGATTTAATAGCAGTTTCAGATGGGTCTTCATCCACCTTTAGGGCTCCATTATAAAAATTGTAAGGAATTGATAAACCTTTGGAATCTTTAATAATTCCATATTCTCCGAAGAGAAGGATTTTTGAATAAAATAAAGGTCCTTTCATATGCTCTGGTGTAAACTGTACCGTTTTAAGGCAGAGAAGTTTAAGTAAAACTACAATTTTTCTGCACCTTTTCCAATACTGTCGCAAATATACTGCCCTTTTTCACAATAGACAACCAACTCATTCTTAATGAATTCCAAAATTTCTTCTTTATACTTTTCGGGATACAGCACATGAACATTCGCTCCGGCGTCTAAAGTAAAGCAAACCGGAACACCGTTAGATTCTCTATATTCCCAAATCTTATTAATTATTTCCAGGGTATTTGGTTTCATCAAAATAAAATACGGCTCGCTGCTCATCATCATGGCATGCAGCGTTAGGGCTTCACTTTCTACAATTTTGATAAATTCCGGCAGGTTTCCGGTTTCAAAAACCGCCTGCAATTTTTCAAGATTTGCATGTGCTTGTTCAAATCGAGCCTCAGCAAAAGGATGCCCGTGCATTAAGTTGTGGCCTAAGGTGCTACTCACCTGTTTTTGTCCTTTATCAACCAGTAAAATCGTGTCCTGATAGGTTTTAAAAACCTCGTGAATTTTATTTGGATATTTTATTCCGAAGAGATCGCTGCTACCGGCCGTAGTTTTATGTTCTCCCCATTCTATGAGTTCTCCTTCAATGCTGCGGCAGGCACTTCCCGAGCCTAACCGGGCTAGAAAGGAAGCCTTCTTCAGAAAATAATCTTCAGTTATTTCCGGATTCAATTCCTTTTCCAAACTCATCACACATAGGGCCAGGGCACTCATTCCACTGGCAGAAGAGGCGATTCCGCTGCTGTGCGGAAAAGTATTTTCAGTTTTAATAATCAATTCATAGTCCTTTAAAAAAGGACAATACTTCCCGATGCGTTCAAAAAACTTTCGAATTTTCGGTT
>NZ_JBEPWD010000068.1:0-11910 GCF_041642575.1 Salegentibacter sp.
TGAATTCCGGAACCTCTTGATTTTTTGGGAAAATAAATTTTCTTATGTATGGTAAAGGCTTCTTTTTTGGAATAATTAGCAATCACCTTTGCAGCCCTCCCGGTGGGGGCCATAAGAATTCCTGATTTTTTGATCTGCCAAAGGTTTTTAACGAGGGTACTTATAATCGTGGTTTTACCCGTTCCGGCGAAACCTTTCAGCATGAAAATAGATTCCGAAGAATTGGAAGTAACAAAATCTGCGAGTTGCTGTAAGGCAATATCCTGTTTAGCTTTAGCAGGAAAACCCAAATCGTCTAAAATAAGCTTATAAAAACCAGCCGAAGTGAGTTCTTTCATAGGATATTGTCAAAATTCAAAGATAGGAATGGATTTTTAGGGAAGAAACTTTTACGAATAAAAAAAAATTGTAGATTTGTCGTGAAACACTAATATTATCTTAAAAATAACGAAAGCATGAGACTTGCAATTCAATTACTTCTTTGGGTGGTGATCATTGGGCTGGCCTATCTTACCTTTGATGCCGTATACCAACCAATCCAATTCGACAAGGTTAAAGAAAAACGCTACGCCAAGGTAATTGAAAACCTAAAGGATATCCGTGAGGCAGAACTTGCCTACAAGGAGGTTACCGGAGAATTTCAGGGAGATTTTGATAAATTGGTGCAATTTCTTGACACCGCCGAATTCGCAATCACCCAAAGAAGGGATACTACTATTTTAGATGAAGAATATAGGGAAACTTATGGAGTAGATGAATACATTGAAAAGGTGATTGTTGACACCCTCGGTTTTGTACCTGTTAAAGATTCATTATTTAAAGGAGACCGCGAGCGTTATACCGAAATGATCAACGTACCAATTGAGGGGGTTGATGCAAAATTTGAACTTGAGGCAGGAACAATGAAAAAGGGAGACAGAGACATTCCTGTGTTTGAAGCCAAGGTTGCTAAAAGTATTATCCTTGCAGATCAGGACAGAGATCTTGTACTTCAGGAAAATGAAATCCAATCGGTAGACGATGTGAACGGCCGTTACATTAGGGTGGGATCTATGGAAGAGATCAAAACCACGGGAAACTGGCCAAAAGTTTATGGTGACGACTAACCAACAAACCAAAAAAAACTTAAAACTGTCCATTCAGGTTAGCCTGGATGGACTTTCTTTTTGTATCCTGGATACAAAACAGGAAGAAATCATCTTTTTGAAAAAAGTTGACTTTGACCGCCAACTGGATCCGGTAAAAATTCTTCAGAAAATAGACAGGGAGTACCAAAATGAAAAGCCACTCCAGGAAGCTGTTGATGAAATCACCTTAATTTTTGACAATCCCTTATATACGCTGGTCCCTTCTAGATTGTTTACTGAAGAACAGGCTTCAAATTATCTGAAATTCAACACCAGGATCCTCAAAACCGATTTTATCGCGCACGATGAAATTGAGGTGGCCAAAACCGTATGCGTATACATCCCCTATACCAATATCATAAATTATTTCTTCGATCGGTATGGTGAATTTGAGTATAAACACAGCATTTCAGTTTTACTTGAAACTTTACTGAAAAAGGAAAAAAACAATTCTCCCAGTGTTTATCTTTATAATAAATTGGGAGGTTATGACCTTGTGGTAATCGAAGGAGGAAAATTAATCTTCTGTAACAGTTTTAAATATGAAACTCCAGAAGATTTCCTTTACTATATCCTCTTTACTGCAGAACAGTTGAACCTAAATCCAGAAAAATTCGACCTTCAGCTTTTTGGTTATATTTCTGAAGAATCTGATCTATTTCAGCTTGCTTATCATTATATAAAGAATATCAGTATTTCCAATTTCGGCACTAATTATGCAATAAAGAACCAAATTGAGAAAAAGGAGGCCGAAGCTGAATTTGTTCTCTTAAATTCATTCTAATGCGAATCATTTCAGGAAAAAATAAAGGGAAACGATTAGTCGCTCCTAAAAAATTACCCGTGCGCCCCACAACCGATATGGCTAAGGAGGCGCTTTTTAATATTCTGAATAACCGCTTTGATTTAAATGGAATAACCTTTCTCGACTTGTTTTCAGGGACGGGAAATATCGCTTTTGAATTTGCCTCTCGTGGCGCTTCACAAATTACTGCCGTGGATGAGAATTTTGATTGCGTGAAATTTATAAAAAAGACATCAGAAGAGCTGGACATGAATATAAATGTGGTAAAAAGTGATGTTTATAAATATCTCGAAAAAGCTCCAGTTAAATCGGACATTATTTTTGCTGACCCTCCCTACGATTTTGAACCCGAAGCTTTTCATAAGATTATTTCCCTGGTATTCGAAAAAGCACTTCTAAAGGAAGATGGCACCTTAATTTTGGAACATTCAAAACACACAGATCTCTCCGACACCCCTCATTTTACCGAAGCCAGAAAATATGGAAGTTCAGTATTTAGCTTTTTTGAATAAACCACAGTTCTATGGAAACTCGGTTAAAAATTATAGAGTTGGAAGATACTGTCCTGGAGTTTTATAATGGCTATGTTATTTCAAAAGTGAAGGAAGGGGTTATTTTCGAAGATAATCATGTTGAGCAAATCCTAAATCTCTGCAATGAAGTTTTTGATTCCCGAAGTTTCGTTTATATCTCAAACCGAAAAGAGGCTTATAATGTTAATCCACTTATCTATTCCAATTTAAGACATCTTGAAAAGCTGGCTGGAATCGCCATCGTGAATTATGAGCTAATGGGCGTCAAAACAGCTCATTTTGAAAAGCAATTCTCTCCACTTCCCTTTGATATTTTTACCAATATGGATGAAGCTATCGCCTGGTCAAAAAGTTTATTGAATAAAAAATAAAGCAGGCCTGTAAGCCGGATTCTGTTCCCAATTCCCGATTATATCAGGATCTGGGCCCCTATCATTTATCTGAAATTCCTGTTGCCAGGAACCTTGAGCTGCCTACCCTCCGGCAGCAGACGGGCAGTCTGCAGGCGCCGGTTTACATGGCATTGCACCGCATAGAGTTTACCTGATTTCACTACAGCATTACCTGTACATCCTTTCTGTTGCACTGGTCCTAACCTCACGGCCGGTGGGCGTTACCCACTATGCTGCCCTATGGTGTCCGGACTTTCCTCTACGCACCAGGCGTAGCGATAAGGCGGCCTGCTTTAAGCCGCAAAGATACTTTAAATTCCCGGCTTTTTTATTTCAGCAGGCTAATTCACTTTTTATGCCATAATATCAAAAAATATAGGGCGATGTGTTTAGGACTTAAGCTGGCTATTTTTATATTTGTTGTTCAAATAATTTCGATGGAACATTTTATAGTATCGGCCAGAAAATACAGGCCACAAAGCTTTAGAGATGTGGTTGGTCAACAGGCCATAACCAACACTCTTAACAATGCCATCGAAAATAACCATCTTGCTCAGGCCTTGTTATTTACAGGACCTCGTGGAGTAGGAAAAACCACCTGCGCCCGTATCCTCTCCAAAATGATCAATCAGGATGGCACCCAAAGTCCCGATGAGGATTTCGCATTTAATATATTTGAGTTGGATGCCGCTTCCAATAACTCGGTAGATGATATCAGAAACCTCATAGATCAGGTTCGCATTCCGCCGCAGGTAGGAAACTATAAAGTGTATATTATAGATGAGGTACACATGCTTTCACAGGCTGCATTTAATGCGTTTTTAAAGACTCTTGAGGAGCCTCCAAAGCATGCGATTTTTATCCTTGCTACTACTGAAAAGCATAAAATAATTCCCACTATCCTATCCCGTTGTCAGATATTTGATTTTAAGCGTATCACCGTAACCGATGCTAAGAATTACCTGTCATACATCGCTGAACAGGAAGGCGTAAATGCTGAGGAAGATGCTCTCCATATCATTGCGCAGAAAGCCGATGGAGCTATGCGGGATGCCCTTTCTATCTATGACCGGGTAGTTAGTTTTAGTGGAAAGGATCTAACCAGACAAGCCGTAACCGAGAACCTGAACGTCTTAGATTACGACACCTATATGAAGGTTACCGATCTTATCCTGGAAAATGATATTCCAGGTCTTTTGATTGCCTATAACGATATCTTATCCAGCGGTTTTGATGGACATCATTTTATAATGGGGATTGCGTCCCATTTCAGAAATCTTCTGGTTTGTAAAGATCAAAAAACAATACAACTGCTGGAAGTTGGCGAACAAACTAAAACCCGGTATTTTGAACAAGCCAATAAAACCAGTCATTCCTTTCTTATTAAAGCCATAGATCTTGCAAACGATTGCGATCTAAAGTACAAGAATAGTCAGAATCAGCGTTTACTCGTAGAACTTTGTCTTATGCAGCTTGCCTCTATCACTTTTGATGGAGAAAAAAAAAAGTTTGAACAGCCAATAATTCCGGCTAATTATTTTGAAGAAGCTCCTGTAAAACTTTCCTCAGAAGAGAAGGAACTGGTAAGGGAAAATGAACACGAGCAGCAGGCTCCCACCCCACCTCAGGAATCTCAACTACCCACTTCCCAAGCAAATACCGATGGAATTGATGGACATTGCGTGAGTGACAACAATAAAAAATATTATTCTGATGAAAACCCTGCTTCGGGTGTTTCAGAAGAAAATCATGAAATCAGTAAACCTGGAGAACCTTCACCGGCAATTGATAATGAAAAGGAAAATCAGGAATCCGCAGAAACCAAAAATAAGCCGAAGCCTGAAATGAACCCTGAGGGTTTAAAAAAAGAAAAAGTTTCAGGGCTGTCCCTTAAAAGCATTCGAAGAAAAAAGGAACTGGAAGCGAAAATGCAGGAAAAGGCTCCGAAGGAAGAAAAGAAATTAGCCGAAGAGTTCAATGAAACCCATTTGCATGCAGCATGGGATGAGTACGTACACCGATTAAAGCAGCGGGGAGAAAAGATACTTGCATCTATCCTGGAAACCGATTTACCAAGTCTGGAAGGTCAGGATATCATTCTGGAAATGCCTAATGAAGGTATGAAGATCGACCTTGAAAAAGAGAGAAATAAATTGATGGCATTTCTGAAAAAGAAATTGCAAAACACCCAAATTAACCTGGTAATTAGGGTTAATGAAACAAAGGCAAAGACCTACGCCTTCACCCCAATTGAAAAATATAATAAACTGAAAGAAAAAAATCCATTGCTTGATAAATTAAGAACCACCTTTGATTTAGACATATAACCATGTTAGGATTAAAACTACCCACAGACCCGCGTTGGGCAAATATTGCCGAGAAGAATATTGAAGAGATCCTTGTAGATCATGCTTATTGTGAGCAAAAAGCAGCTTCTACTGCTATTTCCCTTATTGTCACTTTTCCTGAGCACCCGGAACTAGTTGACGAAATGACTGCTCTGGCGCGGGAAGAAATGGGACACTTTAAAATGGTACACGATAAACTTAAACAACGCGGATTAACACTAGGCTGGGAGCGAAAAGATGAATATGTTATTAAACTACGTAGTTTTTTTCCTAAAGGAGGCAGCCGAAGTACTCAACTTGTACACCGTCTGTTAATCGCGGGGCTTATTGAAGCCAGGAGCTGCGAGCGTTTCAGGCTACTTTCAGAAAAACTGGAAGATAAAGAGCTGGCCGAATTCTACCGGAGTTTAATGATAAGTGAAGCTAATCATTATACCATGTTTTTAAAATTCGCCCGCAAATATGGGGAAGATCGAAACGAGGTTGACCGTAAATGGCAGGAATTACTGGATTACGAAGCTGAAATTATGAAAGATCTTGGCAGAGACGAGACCATTCATGGTTAGTTACGTTGATCTTCCCTGTACAAAGATTTAATGATCCCATCGGCTAAACCGATCTTTGGAACGTATATTTGATTTGCCCGCGCCCATTTCATAGAGTTAAGATAGATTCGGGCAGCCGGAATGATAACATCGGCCCTGTCGTTCTTAAGATCTAATTCAGTGATACGCTCTTCATAGGTGTAAGAATTCAACAGCTCATTATATTTTTTCAAGTAGGAAAGACTAAGTGGCTTTCCTTCCTTTTTCCCGCTGGTCTTGAAAATGTTGTTGATATTTCCACCGGAACCAATAAGGTCTATGTCATCAAAATCTTCAGTGACTTCCCTTACCCATTTTTCCATTTCATTCCAGGTTTTATGTTCCACCAGGTCCTTCAGCAAACGAACTGTTCCTACCTTAAAAGATTTGGAATCGATAGATTCCCCGTTGCTATACAACGTATATTCTGTACTTCCACCACCTACATCTACATACAGGTAATTTCTGTTTGTTTGAACTAGGTTATGAAGATCTGTTGCCGCAATAATCGCGGCTTCGTGATTACCATCGATGATCTCGATATCCAGGCCTGAGGATTCCTTTATTTTTTCTACAACTTCATCGCCATTGGCCGCTTCTCTCATAGCCGAAGTAGCAAATGCTTTATATTTTTCCACTCCGTGAGATTTCATCAGAAGTTTAAAAGCCTGCATGGTATCTTCCATACGACCGATATTAGAATCAGAGATCTTCCGGGTGACAAATACGTCTCCCCCAAGGCGAATAGGAACCCTAACCAGGGAGGTTTTACGAAAATTCGTTTCCTTTCCTTCTTTTTCGGTAATAGTAGAAACCAACAATCTAACAGCATTGGACCCAATATCTATGGCGGCATAATTTTTCTGACTTATCATGACTCTGGATTTTTCGTTTTGTTTAAATAATAATCGTATAGTGCAAATTGGGATCTCAGACGGGGTTTATCATTTTTTCTATAGGCATTATCCTGATTTTCAGAAAGTACCCGCGCCTTAATATTATCCTGCCAGCTAATATCAAAAGTTTCCATAATTTCCTTTCTGATATCATGATCATAAACAGGACAGGAAATCTCCACCCGGTTGTCCAGATTTCGGGTCATCAAATCAGCAGAAGTAAGGTAAACCTTAGGATCTCCTCCATTTTCAAAAATAAGAAGACGAGGATGTTCTAAAAATTTATCAACTATACTTATTGCTTCTATATTTTCACTTAAACCTTTAACTCCGGGAATAAGACAACAAATTCCTCTAACTATCAACTTAACTTCAACTCCGGCCTGGCTGGCCTCATAGAGTTTATTGATCATCGGATAATCTGATAGACTATTTAATTTAAGTTTAATCCCGGCCTTTTTACCTTGTTCGGCATTTTCTATTTCAGTCTGAATTAATTTTACCAGAGCAGTTCTGGTATAATGTGGGGAAATAATCAGGTGTTTATATTTGCTTACCTTATAATTGATCTCAAAAAAATCAAAAACTTTATTTACTTCCTTCAAAATTTCGGGATGAGCTGTAAACAATGTGTAATCGGTATAGAGTCGGGAGGTTGACTCATTGAAATTACCTGTGCTTATAAATCCGTACCTTTTTAATTTGCCTTCTTCCTCTCTTTCTATTACACAGGTTTTACAATGAACCTTTAACCCTGGAACGCCAAAAATAAGGTTCACTCCTTCTTGTTGCATTTGTTCGGCATAGCGAATATTGGCTACTTCATCAAAGCGAGCCCTAAGTTCTATTTGAACTGTTACTTTTTTCCCGTTTTTCACCGCATTAATAAGCGAACTGGCGATATGAGATATCTTCGCCAAACGATAAATTGTAATCTTTATGGTTCTTACCTTGGGATCCAGCGCCGCCTCCCGGAGAAATTTCACGGTATAGGCAAAGCTTTGATAAGGTGTATAAAGAAGAAAATCTTTTTTGGCAATTCCGCTAAAAAGACTTGTTTGCAGAATAAGCCCGGGAATAGGTAAAGGCTCTATTATTTCATATAAAAGATCATTTCTTCCCAGGCTGGGAAAATTCATATAATCTCGCCTGTTGTGATAGCGTCCACCGGGAATTATACTATCTGAAGAATCAATACCCATCTTTTTAAGGAGATAAGTAAGCGTATCTTCAGCGATATTCATATCATAAACAAAGCGAACAGGCTCTCCCTTAATCCGATCCTTCACACTATTGGAAATTTTTTCGATAAAACTCTTACTAAGGTCACTATCAATATCGAGTTCAGCATCACGCGTAATTTTGATCATATGTGCTGAGATACTCTCATAATCGAAAATATTGAAAATGGTGTTCAGGTTATATCTTATAAGGTCATCTAGCAGGATGATGTATTGCTTGCCATTTTCTTCGGGTAGCACTACAAAACGCTCTATGCTCCTGGGAATTTCAATAAGCACATATTTTTTCTCCTGCACAGGCTGATCCAGAAGCTGCGATATTTTCTGATTGGATTTCTCTTCCTTCATCACCATCTTTACCGCAAGATAGGCGGCGCTATCTTTAAGACTGGGGATTTCGGGAAGGTCATTAAGGATAATGGTAACCAACGCCGGACTTACTTTTGATAGAAAAAAATCTTTCAGAAATTTCTGTTGAGATTGCGAAACCTGTTTCTCATTGATGATATAAATATTATGAGCTTTCAACTGATGTTGGATATCAGCAAGAATCTCCAGACTATCAGCCTGCTGTTTAATAACAATCTGTGTGATTTTTTCCAGAAGTTTACTGGCCTTGATCCCGCCAAGAACACTTTTACCGGCTTTTCCTGCGAGATCAATTCTTTTCACAGTAGCATACCTAACCTTAAAGAACTCATCAAGATTATTAGAAAATATCCCGAGAAAACGTAATCGCTCAATCAAGGGAACTGTTTCATCTTCGGCCTCCTGAAGCACTCTTGCATTAAACTGAAGCCAGCTGAGTTCCCGGTTAATATATTTTTGTTGCTGCATAAATTAGCGTAATTCCTTAGGGATCAAAGTTAATAAGGTTTTTCCTCGTTGGATATCTTTCCAGGAGTCAACTGCAAAATCTATAACGCATAGGCCTGTAGTAGGTAAATTGTCCAAGCCTTTATCTCCAAGCCGGTTAACAAGAGCTGTCATTGCTGGATTATGCCCGAAGACCACTAATTTTTCAATACCGTCATCGCAGGATTTAATAATCCTCAGCAATTCCTCTTCATCAAATGTATAAAGTGATTCCTTTACTTTGAAATTTTCATCAGGCACCTCAAGTTGTTCTTTAAACATCTTTGCTGTTTCCAAAGCCCTTACCGCAGGACTACTCCAAAACATTGCATCCTGGGTATAAAACTCCTTATAGGTTCTGCTTACCACATCTCCATCGCGGTAAGCTCTTTTCTTCAAAGGTCTCTTATCATCCGGAAGATCGTGTTTCCAGGATGATTTCCCATGCCGAACTAGTGTTAGTCTTTTCATAATTATGGTGCTACGCGTTTAATTTTCCAATCTCCATTAATAGCCTTCTCGTATTGAATACGATCATGAAGACGATTTCTCCTGCCTTGCCAGAATTCAAAGTGAAGTGGTTCTACAAGATACCCACCCCAATGTCCCGGCCTGGGTATATCTCCATTTTCAAACTTATCTTCAAGTTTGCTTATTTCATCTATAAGATACTGATGAGAAGGTATTTCCTGACTTTGTTGAGAAGCCCAGGCGCCTAATCGACTGCCTCGTGGCCTAACTTTAAAATATTCATCTGAATCCTTCTCTGATGTTTTTGAAGCTGTACCCCTGATTATTATTTGTCTTTCTAATGCAGGCCAGAAGAAATTAAGACATAGTTTTGGGTTTTCAGCAAGATCTTTTCCTTTTTCCGAATTATAGTTCGTATAGAAAGTAAACCCTTCAGGACTAAAGGATTTTAACAATACCACCCTCGATTTAGGAAACATATCACTTCCAACCGTTGCCAGACTCATAGCATTAGGTTCTCCAATTTCAGGATTATCCTCAGCATCCTTAAACCAGCTGGTGAACAGCACTAAAGGATCAGAAGGTAAATTATCCTGGGCCAATTGATTCTTTTCATATGACTTTCGGTAATGTTTAAGGTCTTTTTGCATAATAAAAGCTTTAGTGCAATTTACAAGTTTTAACAGGAAGCCGGAAAAATAAAAGTGTTGAACTTAAATTAATCTGATAAAAATCATGACCCTTCTCTATCATTAGATAAATCAGCACATAATTATAGCAAATCCCTTGAAGTTTAGGCGGTAGATTTTAACCCCGAAGACCGTCGATTAATAATTGCAGGATAGATCTACGAGATTGATCTTAAAAAAACATCCTCTTGTTAATACAGATGACCATCGTTTCCTGATGTATGAACGAAAATAATTTAACATATAGTTTTCCCTATATTAGTCCATCCAGATCGGTGGTCTTTTTTAAGATAATGTAATACATCTTAAGGTTTTGGACGTTCAAACTGGATCTAAATTTTTAGGGTTTCCACCTATTGCTTTCTAAAGAATAAATTATTAGAACTAACTGTTTTTAAATATAAAATACCGGTTTTCCGGTATTTTTTTCAATCCAATTAAGTTGTTTACCGACTAATTTCAGCCTTACATCTAAAAAAAAAGAAATTTCTTTTTAAAAGGGAATATTACTATAATTTTACACCAGAATTGATGGACAAATTAGATTAATCCCCAATTAATCTATAGGTAAAATCCCCTAATTTTATCGTTTATCTCTTCTAACCCCCAAAGATTAAGATTTTGTTTTCCCCCATAGAAAACATGAATGATTAGACCCTACAAATCATTTAGACCTAAACCTACTTATTAATTGAGATTGTTCTGTGAAAGGAACATTACAAATGATTGAATAAACTTAATTCTAAACATTTCTAATATGATTTGGAAAACTACTTTTGCGAATAAGTTAAGTTTTAACTTATTAAGCATTTTAACTTTGATTTTTACATTAGCCGGTTCTTTACAAATGCAGGCTCAATGTAATAGCCAGAATGTAACGGTAAACGATTTTTATCTTGGAGATGCAAATGGGGTTCCGTTGCAATCTAATTCTAACTACCAGATAGGACAACCTGTTAATGCATATCTATATGCGCAATTTGGCGGAAGTTCCGGGAATGGTTATTCGCTTTATTTGGAATATAACGTCAGCGTGGATGGCGTTACTCAACCCTTAGTCCAGAATTGTTTATTTGATGGACAACCTATTCCGGATACTGGTTATCATCAAATAAGTTCGTTTACCTGGGAATGGGGAAAAGAATTAGAGTTGCAAAATCTTTATATGGACTGGTACACTAATGCCACAACAAGAGTTTGCGAACCAAGAAACAGCAATGCTCAATGTTATGGAGCTACAGAAAATTACTTAATAAAAACCCCTCTGGTTGCAGATTTTGACTATACTTCAAGTTGTAGCAGCACAAGCGTCCAGTTTAATGATCAAACAACAGGGGGCGAAACTCAGGATTATGACTATACCTGGGATTTTGATGGTTTAGGCAACAGCACAAGCGAAAATCCAATTTTTGATTTTGAGGAAGCCGGGACTTATGAAGTTACTGTTGAGGTATCAGACGGTTTAACGACAACCGAAAGAACGAAAGAAATTTATATTCCCGAAACCCCAGAAGAACCAACTGTAATTTCTACCACAGATGCTACTTGCGGAGAAAATAGTGGAAAAATAGAATTTGAATTTGAAAATAATCTAACCTATACGTTAACAGATAGCGACAATAATTCCTTTCAGCATAATAATGGAGAATTTACCGATCTTTCTCCCGGAGATTACACTCTAACTGTTAGTAATGGAGAATGCGAAAGCGAGACACAGGTTATAATAGAAGATATTGAAGACAATGAAGATCCTGTGATCAGCGGAATGCCTGCTGACATTACCCAGGATACCGATGCTGAAAGCTGTGATGCGGTAGTAGATTGGACCGCTCCGACTGCTGATGATAACTGTTCGGTTGAATCTTTCACCAGCAACTATACACCTGGAGATACTTTCCCGCTTGGGACAACAACAGTCACCTATACTTTAGAAGATGGCGCTGGAAACATTGTAACAGCGAGTTTTGAT
>NZ_JBEPWD010000069.1:0-11895 GCF_041642575.1 Salegentibacter sp.
CTCACTTTTCAATATAAAATATCCATTAATCCAGGCCGGAATGATCTGGGCCAGCGGGTGGCGACTTGCCAGCGCGGTAAGCAATGCCGGTGGACTCGGTATTATAGGGGCAGGTTC
Organism: Salegentibacter sp.; assembly: GCF_041642575.1. Lineage (NCBI taxonomy): Bacteria > Pseudomonadati > Bacteroidota > Flavobacteriia > Flavobacteriales > Flavobacteriaceae > Salegentibacter > Salegentibacter sp. The sequence continues at coordinate 118 of NZ_JBEPWD010000069.1, forward strand.
CATGTACCCGGAGATCCTTAGAGAACACATTCAAAAGTGTAAAAAAGCAACCGAAAAGCCCTTTGCTGTGAACGTGCCTATGCTCTACCCCGATATCGAAAAACTAATGGAGATCATCGTGGAAGAAGGTGTAAAGATCGTCTTTACTTCTGCCGGAAATCCAAAGGTCTGGACAAAGCATTTACAGGAAAATGGAATTAAGGTAGTTCATGTTGTGAGCAGCGTGAAATTCGCTTTAAAATCAGAGGAAGCCGGTGTTGATGCAGTTGTCGCGGAAGGTTTTGAAGCCGGAGGGCATAACGGCCGCGATGAAACTACCACTTTCACTTTGATTCCAATGGTTAAGGAAAAAATAAAAATTCCACTTATCGCCGCCGGCGGAATCGGCACGGGTAGGGGAATGCTTGCAGCGATGGTATTGGGCGCAGATGCCGTACAGGTTGGAAGCAGGTTTGTAGCTTCTAATGAGGCTTCTTCACATCCAAATTTTAAGGAGATGGTAGTAGAAGCCGGAGAAGGTGATACCATTTTAACGCTAAAGGAACTTGCTCCGGTCAGATTGCTTAAAAACAAATTTTACCAGGATATTGAAAGAATGTACCAAAGTTCACCTTCCAAAGAAGACCTGATCAAATTACTGGGCAGGGCCCGGGCTAAAAAAGGGATGTTCGAGGGAGATCTGGAAGAAGGCGAACTGGAAATAGGCCAGATAGCCGGGCTTATTCACGAAATAAAACCTGCAGCAGAGATCGTAGAAGAGATGATTAAGGAGTTTGAAACCACCAAAGCAGAAATAGCACGACTTTAATAACGATAGCCGCTTAGTCTGTCTAATTCCTCCTTTACAAATATTCTCCATTGCGCCTCAGCTTCTCTGTCTGTGCTATGATTGGTTTCGACATCGAAGAGGTTTTGCATTGCCACGCGATCTTTTTCGATCTTTTCATATAACCGATTTAGATCCCGTCTGATATTTCTACCGGGTTCATATTCATCAATTGCTTTGCGAAGTTTGCGTGCGTGCAATTCAGAAATATCAAAATGGAGCTGTTCGTGTCCGAGAAGATATAAATCCTTCTCATTATCTTTAACCCAAGAAAGCTGAGGAAAGAAATTGGTAACCACCTCATATTTTAAAACAGGCTGCCCACTTTCGGTGCTATAATTCCATGAAAAAGAAATTCCTGAATTAGTGTTTGCTTCGTAGGCCAACGCTTTTTTGGGAGTGCCTTTAAAATCATCCCAGGTAAGTTTTTGTCCTTCCTTCCATTCAATTTTTTCGTGTTCCTGAGAAAGAGAATTATCAGCAGCGAAAAGCAAAAGAAGGAGAAAGAAAAGTTGCCTCATCACGAGGGGTAATTGAAACTGATTATCTTTTCTATTTCGGGATGCAGACTCTGCAAGACGGGACAGGTTCTGGCAGTATGTTCCAGAATTTTAGTCTGTTTTTCAGAATAAACATTTGGAAAATAAAGATTTACCTCAATTTTGGAAATTCGACGTGGGTTTTCGGCCATGGTTTTGGTGATCTCTGCAGTAGTGGCTTCGAGTTCAACCTCCATCTCCTCTGCCTTAATCCCCATTACCGTTAGCATGCAAGTAGCAAGAGCGGTTGCCACAGTATCTGTTGGAGAAAATGCTTCTCCCTTTCCGTGGTTATCAACAGGAGCATCGGTGATCATTTTACGGCCACTCTGCAAATGCTCAGCTTCCGTTCTTAGATTTCCCTGATATATAACTTTAGAGGTCATTATTCTACCGGGCTTAGGGTTAGATCTTCATTTAGTCTCATAATATAAAGGGCCTGGTTGTGAAAACCACCTTCAGCGCGTTTGGTGTAGTAGAATTTGTTCTCGTTATATTCTGTAAAGCCTTTATGATCTTCAAAAGACTCATAAAGATCTTTGGCCGATGCTAACCTTAAGAGGATATCCAGGGTGAGATCGTATCCACGAACGGCGTACCGGTTGGGTTCTACCCCAAATTTCTCCTCATATTCTTTCAGAAATTCTTCGGAAACTTCCCTGTCATATTCCCTGTCTACAGAAGGATAATGCAGTTTTAATCGTGCCAGGTGATCATTAGAGACATTATAATTATCATAAGTGCTGTTTTTATCGGTAGTAAACAGCGTTATATCCAGATCCCTGGCCAAACGGTTTAATGCTGAAGTAGCACTGCTCAGAGCGCCTACACTGGAAGTTTCGAGAATCACCCAGTTTTCACGGCCCTCAACAAGAGCATTTTTAATTTCAGATTCTTTTACATTCCCGCTGGAAGGCGTGATAACACGTGCCGAGGGAAAGATGTTTCTCAAACGTTCTTTGACCTGATAGGCCTGTCCATCAGCGATAATCACAATATTCTTGTCATCGCCATTTTCCTCCAGATATTCCAGCATAGCATCCTGGAGCATATTATCAGTAGGCCTGGACTGGAATAAATTATCAAAAGGTCTCATAGATCTGTTAGACAATGGGCTGATAACAGGAATACCTTTGGGCTCCAACCTCGCCGCAGCCGCTTCAGTGCTATTCTGAAGAAATGGACCAATCACAGCATCTACATTATCAAAATTATTAGTGTTGATAATATTTACCACTTCTCCGGCATTCTGACGGGTATCATAGGTACTAACCCTGGCAGAGATCCCCAGTTCTTTGGCTTCTTCTACAGCCATTAAAGCTCCACCGTAAAAATCAAGAGATATACGCAGTACCCTTTCGGTTTGAATGGCCTTTTTATAATCTCCCAAAGAATCTGAAGCAATCTTATGTAGATTAAAAGGCAACATTAGCGCAATTTCCTTTGTCTCCCGATTACGAATCGTGTTTCTAAGATCGAGCTTAGTAGAGGCAAAATCTTCTTCCTCTAACCGATCGGGATCATTTAGTTCTTCGGTTTCAGACTCATCAAGATTACCCATTCCTTCACCTTTATTAGGTACTTTTAACACCATCCCGGTTTTAAGTCCTTCTTTTAAGGCAGGGTTCAAAGCTATTAGAGAATCCTGTTCCACATCAAAACGCTTTGACAAACTGTAAAGAGTTTCTTTAGACTTAACTTCGTAAAATTCGAATTTATCCCCGGTAAGAATAACAGGCTGATCGAGCACCTTGGTGCCCACCCTTATCATAACACCCGGTTGTAATACATCTACTTTCGGGTTTAGTGCTTCAAGCTCCTTGACGGTAAGGCCATATTTACGGGCAATCCCATATTTGGTTTCCTTGGGAAGCACGACATGTTCCCGGGTATCGGTAATCTGATTTTTAATATCGGCACTTGTTCTTCTTTCGGGAGCTGCAGGTGCTTTCTCCATTCCACCTACAGGAATTCTGATTTCTTCGCCGGTACGTAATTCAGAAGAATACAAGTGGGAATTATAGCGCTTAATATCATCTATACTCACCTCATATTGTTTTGATAAACTGAACAGGGTTTCCTTGCGCTTTACCGTATGTGTTTTAAAACTGATCTCGTCACTTTCTTCAGCAGAAGCCTTCGCCTCGCTAACAGGAATTACAAGTTTCGAAGATACCTCAATTCCGTTCCTGGCATCCGGGTTGTATTTATAAATAGCATCTTCGCTAATATCATAGGATTTCGCTATGCTATAAACTGTCTCCCCGGGTTTTACTTCATGATATTTATACTCCTGCCCAAAGGCCGAAATACTAAACAACTGCAAAGCAAAGAACAAAACTAAAAGGTATCTCATATCTATGTTTTTTATCTTCTAAAACCTATTCCCATTCAATTGTGGCCGGGGGTTTAGAACTTATATCATATACTACTCTATTAACGCCTTTAACCCGATTTATTATGGAATTAGAGGTTTTTTGCAAAAACTCGTAAGGTAGGTTCACCCAATCGGCAGTCATTCCATCGGTAGATTCCACTGCTCTCAGGGCCACTACTTTTTCGTAGGTTCTTTCATCGCCCATAACACCAACCGAACTCACCGGAAGCAGGATCGCTCCTGCCTGCCAAACCTTATCATACAGCATCCAGTCTCTTAATCCCTGGATAAAAATATGATCTACTTCCTGCAAGATACGTACCTTTTCGGCAGTAATATCTCCCAGGATCCTTATCGCAAGGCCGGGTCCCGGGAACGGATGTCTTCCCAGTAATTCTTTATCAATTCCGAGTTCTGCTCCCACTCTTCTTACTTCATCTTTAAAGAGCATTTTCAGAGGTTCAACGATCTTAAGTTTCATAAAATCGGGCAGGCCTCCTACATTGTGATGTGACTTAATCGTTGCTGAAGGTCCACCATTTACAGAAACCGACTCAATAACATCGGGATAAATTGTTCCCTGGGCAAGATAGGTCACGTCTTTAATTTCGTGCGCCTCATCATCAAAAACCTCAATAAAGGTGTTTCCAATAGCTTTTCGCTTTGCTTCGGGGTCACTAATCCCCTCAAGAGCTTTCAGAAATCGTGCCGAAGCATCTACTCCCTTTACATTAAGCCCCATATCTTTATACTGGTGCAGTACACTCTCAAATTCATTTTTGCGAAGAAGTCCGTTATTTACGAAAATACAGTAAAGGTTTTTTCCTATGGCCTGATGTAGAAGCACCGCGGCAACACTGGAGTCAACTCCACCACTAAGGCCAAGCACCACTTTATCGTTACCTATTTTTTCTTTTAACTCGGCTACCGTTAGATCAACAAATTTCCCCGGAGTCCAGGTTTGTGCTACTCCTGCAATTTTTACCAGGAAGTTCTCCAGTAGTTGCTTTCCATCGGTAGAATGGTAAACCTCCGGATGAAACTGAATGGCGAAAGTATCTTCCCCATCGATGCGGTATGCCGCGTTCAGCACATCGGCAGTGCTGGCCAACCGAACGCTGTTATTGGGAAGTTCCTTGATAGTATCGCTATGGCTCATCCATACTTGTGAATTTTCCATGATATCCTCAAACAGGGGTTCAGCATCTTTAATCACTGAGAGATTGGCACGGCCATATTCCCGGGTTTCAGATGGTTCAACCTTTCCGCCGTTGAACTGAGCCAGGTACTGGGCACCATAACAAACAGCCAGCATAGGTTTTTTTCCTCGAATTTGGGAAAGATCAGGATGTGGGGCATTTTCTCCCCTTACAGAAAAGGGGCTTCCTGAAAGGATGACCGCTTTAAATTCTGAAAGATCGTTAGGAATCTTGTTGTAGGGATGAATTTCGCAGTAGATGTTTAGTTCTCTAACGCGCCTTGCAATAAGCTGCGTGTACTGCGAACCGAAGTCTAAAATAAGTACGTTTTTTTGCATAGACAAAAGTAATAATTTGAGGCAAAAATAAAATAACCGGCGGGTTTATTTTCTATCTTTATACTGAACCCTTATTTTTTATAAAATGAAGTACCTAAGCGCTGTGATCTTTGCCCTCGCTATAGTAATTGCAGCCTGGTTTCTGGGCAATTCTTATGTAAGCCGTGCCAATCCCGATGGCGTGATCTCGGTTACCGGCTCAGGAAGTGAAAATTTTACTTCAGACCTTATTGTTTGGGAAGGCAGCTTTAGCCGGATGAATCCAAACCTGGAACAGGCCTACAATGATCTTAACAGCGACAAGGAAACGGTAAGGACTTACTTGATAGATAAAGGTATACAAGAGGAAAATATTGTTTTTAATTCAGTCCAGACTTCAGAGCAACGGGAAAATCAATATCAGAACGGGAATTATGTGGGAAGCATTTTCCAGGGATACCTGCTTACTCAAAATATAAAGATCGAAGCTTCCGAAGTAGAAAAGGTAGAAGAAGTTGCCCGGGAGATCACCGAATTATTGAATAAAGGAGTGCAATTCAACTCCACCCCTCCCAGGTATTACTACACTAAACTTGCTGATCTCAAAATTGAAATGATCTCAAAAGCTACTGAGGATGCCCGGCTAAGAGCTGAAAGAATTGCCGAAAATAGCGGAGGAAGCCTGGGTAATTTAAAAAATGCCAATATGGGAGTCTTCCAGATCACCGGCCAGAATAGCGGGGAAGATTACAGCTGGAGCGGAGCTTACAATACCGCCGATAAAAGAAAAACCGCATCAATTACAATGCGGTTAGATTATGAAATAGATTAATAAAATTATTCCTCCGAACTACTGCTTATCACATCTCTAAAGATCTGCCAGTCGCCACCAACATTTTTCCATAGGGTCATAAAATTACCATAATCGGCTTCCTCACCATCAGAGGTAAAAATCTGATAGCTCCCCATTTCGGTGGCATATTCTCCATGGTGAAAAAACTCCTCACTGTTCAGCTCCAGTTGCATAGCGTTTTCAGTCATTGGCTGATGAGCTTTTGCCACGGCCTCACGCCCACTAAATGGCTCGGCACCCGTGATTTTAAGGTTTGTATCTTCAGAAAAATAAGATGCAAAACCTTCATGATCTCCGGAATTTAATTTTTCTACCATTTTCCCGGTTTTCTCGTGAATTTGATCTTCAACTTCTGCCGGATCGGTTTGTGACTGACCGCTAAAACTCATCAGAAAGATAAGCAGCGATAAACTCATTACATTTTTCATATTGGTTGGTTTTAATAATTCCTGTTTTAGGCTAGGTTATGCAATAAAGTAGGGACAAATTGGGATCTGTTCCCAGGATATAAAGAATTAAATATACAAAAAAGAGGTTAAAAAACTAATAAACAGTTTGTTAACCTCTTTTCAGAAAGTATATGACCTTTATTTTATTTCAGGGTATCCAGGATCATTTCGATATCTTTTTCGGTAGTATCAGGGTTGATAAAACAAAAGCGAACCACGGTTTCGCCGTTCCAGGTGGTTGGAGTGACCAAAGCAAAACCTTCACGATGATTTTTGTAGGTCCAGTCGCGATACATTTCCGGGGTCCAGCCTTTTCTTTTAAATAAAACCACAGAAAGGCTTGCCGGCCTTACCAACTCAAAATGATCGTCTTCTTTCACCTTCTTCTCTGCGATCTGGGCCAGTTCGATACCACGTTCAATAGCCTCCCGGTATTTGTTGGTGCCGTGCATAGCCAGGGAAAACCAAAGCGGCATCCCACGCACCCTTCGTGTTAATTGTATCTGGTAATCGGCAGGATTAAAACCATGAGCTCCTTCATCTTTAAAAATCTCCAGGTAGGCACCCTTTTGAGAGTGGGCATTTTTTGCCAAATCCATATCCTTATAGATCACGGCACCACAATCGTAAGGTGAAAATAACCATTTATGCGGATCTATAGTTATACTATCGGCCTGCTCAATTCCATTGAACAAATGTCTCACCGATAAGGCTGCTAAGGCTCCGCCACCGTATGCACAATCAACATGTAACCAAATATCTTCTTTAGAACAAACTTCTGCAATAGTGTCGAGCTCATCGATAATTCCGGCATTGGTTGTTCCGCCGGTCGCTACAACTGCGAAAAGGCGTTTTCGATCATTCTTACTAAGCTTATCAATGGTATCCTGCAATTCTGGCCCGGTAAGATGTTCATCCTCACAATCGGCTAACCTTACCTCAGCATCCATCACCTTCGCCATAGCTTTAATTGAACTATGCGCTCCACTGGAAGTGATTAGCAGGGCTTTGAGATCTTCATTTTCAGGATTTCGGCCGCGCCATTCTTCGCGTCCAGTAACCAGGGCTGAAAGATTAGCAGCGGTACCACCACTGGTAAAAACCCCAAAAGAATCCTGTGGAAGGCCGGTCAGGGAAACCAACCACTTCATCGCCTGATTTTCGCAGAAAATTCCACCGGCACCTTCCATCCAGTAAGCTCCGTGAATACTGGATGCCGAAGTCACTAAATCGAACATGATAGCAGCTCTGGTAGGTGCTGCCGGCACAAAGGCCAGATGTCGTGGGTGATCTATAGGGACTGTGGCTTTCACTAAAACATCCCTGAACAACTGAAAGGCAGTCTCGCCTCCAATTCCTTCAGGCGTGATGGTTTCGCCCACAATACGCAAAAGGTCTTCTTCTTTTTTGGGAGCTCCCATTTCGGGAGTCACGTTGGAGATACGGTCTATGGTATATTTCATGACATCAAGGGTCATTTCTACCAGGTCCATATCTATGGTATGCATTCTATTTTTTTCCAAAAGTCAAAATTTTAAATTCAGCCTCTAATGGGTTTAATTCTTTTAATAAGGTGGAGATCAAATCTTCACCATATTCAGCGTAAAGTTCCGAGAAATTGGCATGTCTTTCCTGCAAACTTTGGTTGGGAAACAACTCGTTCTGCAGTTCGGCTATGCGGTGTACATGATCTTCCAGCTTTCGTTTCTGAGCTTTAAGGAGTCGTTTCTCCAGGTTCTCAAGTCCTTTTAATTGTTTTACCTCCTGGGCCTTTACTGCGTTCAAAAAGGTTTTGTCTGTTTGTTCTGCAAGTTCATATAAATGCTGAAATTGCTTCACTAGATGCTCTTTCTGCGGAGAAAAATCTATGTCGATATTAGATATCTGCCTTACTTTTCTGTTGATGAGCTCGTGCGGCTTCAAAAAGAGTTCCTTTAAGGAAATATTGAGCTTCTCCCGCTTTTCATTGATCTTTTCATGCTGAATCAAAGCAGAATTCCGAAGCAATAGTACCGGGAAGGGCACTTTTTCAGCTTCAAAATAATCCTTTAACTCCAGCCAGTAAGCCAGCTCTCCGCCGCCACCAATATAGCAAAGGTTAGGCAGGATCACTTCCTGATAGAGCGGCCGAAGCATCACATTGGGACTGAAACGTTCGGGGTAATCTTCAAGTTCTCTGATGATCTCATCCCTGCTCCACTCAATCTCGGTATCATGAACAAAATAGCGGTCTTCGCGTTCTATTATGCGTTCCCGCAATTCATTGTGCAAATAAAATAAGTTGATCTCCCGTGGATTTACCTGAACCTGGTAACCTAAATCATTAAGCGCTTCAGTTTTGGGGAGCGTGGTTTTATAGGATAGTTGCTCGGTGAGTTCCCTCTGAGCATAGGGAATAAACAGCTTTTTCAAATCCTTACCCTGTCCATCCAGGATTACCAGTCCCTGTTCCTTAAAAAGTTCGTTCGCGAGGTATCGGGTAGCGTCAGTTAGATTCTCGTGCTGCAGATATGCTTTGTCGAACAGATTCCTTAAATAATCAGCATTCTTGCCGCCACCAATTTCTGCTGAAAAAAGCTTGTACACCTCCTCGAGGCCATTGGTGGAAAGGTTTCCTACGGCATCCCGTCCTGCACTTTCTTCAGCATTTACCCACTTGAACTTTTTCCCATGAAGATTAAAAAAACTGATCTCTTCAAAGTCGTGATCTTCGGTGGCCATCCAGTAAACGGGCACAAAGTCATATTCAGGATATTTTTCCTTTAAAAGTTTAGTAAGATTTATCGTGGAAACGATCTTGTACAGAAAATAAAGCGGGCCGGTAAACAGATTAAGCTGATGTCCCGTGACCACAGTAAAAGTGGTTTTTTGAGAAAGTTTATCGATGTTTTTGGAAGTAGCGCTTGAAACTTTTGTTTCGGCATATTGCTGCTTCAGGCTCTGTACCAAAACCTCCCGGTTTTCTACTGGAAACGAAGTTTTTTCTTCGATTTGAGCTTTGAAATTCTCAAATTCAGGAAAACGCTTATAAAATGGTTTAAGCTTTTCCTTTTGCGCCAGGTAATCTAAAATAAGTTCAGAAAAATAGTTTGTCTCTTTATATGGGATACACTCAGTTGGCATTAGCAATTCTTTGGTGGCGTAAAGATACCCAGATTAGATATTTTTTCGGCTAATTTTTAGTTAATTTGGCGCTGCACGCTATCTTTACCACGGTTTGTAATCCTCAAAATTAATAAATGAAAACAATTCTACTTCCTTTCTTCCTGCTATTTTTCGTATTTCAGAGCTATGCCCAACTTCAGAGCCCAACAGACTTTCTTGGTTATGAATTGGGAACGCAATTCAGTAGACACGCCGATGTGGTTAATTATTTTGAGCACATCGCTGAAAATTCCCCCCTGGTGGAATATCACACTTACGGCAAAACCTATGAGCGCAGGCCCCTTACCTATGCTGTGGTTTCTTCAGAAGAAAATATCAAAAATCTTGAACAGATAAGAAACCAGCACCTGGCAAATGCCAGAGACGAAGGCGAGACAGATATAGCCATTGTATGGCTTAGTTATAATGTTCACGGCAATGAAGCTTCCAGCACCGAGGCTTCTATGAAAACCCTTTATGCCCTCATCACCGAAAATCAGGATTACCTGGAAAATACTGTGGTTATAATAGATCCCACGGTAAATCCCGATGGGCGCGATCGCTACGCTAACTGGTACAACCAGGTGAAAGCCGAACCTTATAACACCAACCAGGCAGCCATTGAGCATAACGAGCCCTGGCCAGGCGGCCGACCCAATCACTATCTTTTTGATCTAAACCGCGACTGGGCCTGGGCGACACAAATTGAAACCCAGGAAAGATTAAAGATCTATAACCAATGGTTACCACATATCCACGTAGATTTTCACGAGCAAGGAATGAACGAGCCTTATTATTTTGCGCCGGCAGCCGAACCCTTTCACGAGATCATAACTCCCTTCCAGCGGGAATTTCAAACCGAGATCGGGAAGAACCACGCCCGTTATTTTGACGAAGAAGGCTGGTTATACTTCACCAAAGAACGTTTTGACCTTTTATACCCAAGTTATGGTGACACCTACCCCACTTATATGGGAGCTATCGGGATGACCTATGAACAGGCGGGGCACGTAGGGCTTGGCATCAACACCGATGAAGGTTACGAGCTTACTTTAAAAGACCGGGTGGAGCACCATCACACCACGGGATTATCTACGGTAGAGATTTCTTCGAAAAATGCAGAACGTTTGAATAAGGAATTCAGAAGTTATTTTGACAACAGCCAGCTCAAAAATAAATCTTATGTTTTAAAAGGAAATCCGGATAAGATTGCTGCTTTAAAAGATTTACTGGACAAGCACGAAATCGAATATGGCCAAACGAGTTCAAACCGAATTAGCGGTTATGTTTATGAGCAAGGTAAATCGGGAAATTTTACGCCGGATGAGCAAAACCTGGTTGTAAATACCAATCAGCTTAAAGGAAAGATGGTAGATGTGCTATTTGAACCTTCAACCTATCTTGTTGATTCACTTACTTACGACATCACGGCCTGGAGCCTGCCCTATGCCTATGGTCTGGAGGCCGTTGCCAGTAAAAGAGAGGTTTCTTCGGAAAGCTTAACTGAAGCGCCTGAGATCAAAAACACAGCACAAGCCTCGGGAGCGGGTTATGTCTCTAAATGGAACTCTATGCAGGATGCACAGTTTCTTGCAGCTTTGCTGAAGGAGGATATAAAAGTAAGATTCAGCGAAGTTCCGTTTGAAAACGAAGGTAAGAAATTTGACCGCGGAAGTCTGGTGATCACCAAAAGCGACAACAGAAGCCTGGAGGATTTTGATGAAAAAGTGACCAGTTTGGCCAATGAACACCAGCGAGAATTATTAGCGGCAAAAACCAGTTTTGCCGGTAGCGGCCCTGATTTTGGTTCGCCCGAGATCAAGGTGATCAATACTCCTGAAATTGCCGTTTTAAGAGGAAAAGGGACATCTTCGCTTAATTATGGCGAGATCTGGTATTTCTTTGAGCAGGAATTAGAGTATCCTATCACTTCCATTGGCACCGATTATTTTTCAGGGGTAGACTTATCTCAATTCGATGTGCTGATAATGCCTGAAGGTAATTACAGTGAACTTCTGGATGAAAGCGGATTCAACAATTTAAAATCCTGGATCAGGGGCGGAGGAAAAGTGAT
>NZ_JBEPWD010000070.1:0-11223 GCF_041642575.1 Salegentibacter sp.
AAAAACGTCTGGAATACCTTAAAAAGGTGGATGTTGAAGCTTTGAACGAAGAAACCCGCTTAAGCTATAGGTTGTATAAACAGCAAATTGAAAACGAGATCGCCGATTATGAGTATCGTTTTTACAACTATCCCGTAAACCAAATGCATGGCTACCAGGCTGAACTGCCCGCATTTTTAATCAATATGCACCGTATTGATTCAGTTGGTGATGCCCGGGACTATATATCACGCCTGGAAGGTTTTCCTGGCTTAATAGAAGACATCATAGAAAATATTAAAATAAGGGAACAAAATGGTATTGTTCCTCCAAAATTTGTATTTGATAAAGTGCTGGAAGACAGCCGGAATATTATTAAAGGCAAGCCTTTTGGGAAGGCCAATGAACGAAGTGTGCTGTTAGAAGACTTTTATAAAAAAGTTCAGGCACTGGATATTCCAAGTGAGGAAAAACGCAAACTTATAAGCGATGCGGAACAGGCACTTGTCAATAAAGTGAAACCCGCCTACGAAAAATTGATCGCTACCCTGGAAAATCAGCAAAAACGGGCGACTACTGAAAGTGGTGTCTGGAAGTTTCCGAAAGGAATCGAATTTTATAATAATGCTTTAAAAAGATATACCACCACCGATCTTACTGCGGAAGAAATTCACGAGATAGGAAAATCTGAAGTAGCCAGAATTCACGCCGAAATGCAGGTTATAATGGAGGAAGTAGGCTTTGAAGGATCCCAGGAGGAATTTTTTGAATTTATGCGGGATGATTCGCAATTCTACTATGAAGATTCTCCGGAAGGCCGTGAAAAATATCTGGCTGAAGCTAAAGCTATTATCAATACGATGAAAGGAAGACTCGATGAGCTCTTTTTAACCCAGCCCGACGCCGATATTGTAGTAAAGGCAGTAGAACCTTTTAGAGAACGTAGTGCAGGGAAGGCTTTTTATCAACAACCGGCAAAAGATGGTTCCCGTCCCGGTATTTACTATGCTAATTTATATGATATGGAGGCAATGCCAAAATATCAGATGGAGGCTCTGGCATACCACGAGGGAATTCCCGGGCATCATATGCAGTTGGCTATTGCTCAGGAACTTGAAAATATCCCTGAATTCAGGAAACATAGCTTTTATCCTGCTTATATAGAAGGCTGGGGCTTATATAGCGAACTGCTTCCTAAAGAAATAGGATTCTATGAAGATCCTTATTCAGATTTTGGAAGACTTGCCATGGAATTATGGCGATCGTGCCGTCTTGTTGTAGATACCGGAATTCACACCAAAAAATGGACCAGGGAAGAGGGGATTGAATATTACGAACAAAACACTCCTAATGCCGAAAGCGATGCCATTAAAATGGTTGAAAGACATATCGTGATGCCCGGCCAGGCTACGGCTTATAAAGTAGGAATGAATAAGATCCTGGAATTGAGAGAAACCGCCAGGAAAGAATTGGGTGACTCTTTTGATATAAGGAAATTTCACGACCTGGTATTATTAAACGGTGCTATGCCACTAAACATACTCGAGGAAAGAGTGATGACCTGGATAGAAGAACATAACTAATTAAGCAATATAGTGAACAGAGTCACGAAAGAAGATCTTAAGATCATTCAATTGGTCAACGGACAAGAGAATAAGCTTGAAATTCTTAATTATGGAGCCTCCATTTTAAGCTTTACAATCCCGGATAAAAAGGGAATATTGACCAATGTAATTGTTTCTCCCAAAGCTGAAGAATACATCAGCCCGGTTTATAAAAATCATAATAAATGTTTTGGTGCTTCTGTTGGGCGTTACGCTGGTCGAATCTCGGGTGGAAAATTTAAACTTGATGGCCAGACCTATGAGCTTCAGCAAAAAAATGGAGTACACCTTCACGGCGGCGATTATGGTTTTCCTTATAGAATTTGGAAATTAGAAGAACAGACTTCAGGAGAAAATCCTTCGGTTAAACTTTCTTACCTTAGTGAAGATGGGGAAGAAGGCTACCCGGGGAATTTAAGAACCGAGGTCAGGTATACCCTCACCGAAGAAAATGAGATCTTAATTGAATATACTGCATCAACCGATAAAAAAACGGTAATAAATCTTACCAATCATGCTTATTTTAACCTCAATGGAGAAGGTAGTGTAAGTGATCATTTCCTTCAGATTTCGGCAAAGAAATTATTAATGGTGGATGATAAAATGTTACCTACAGGAGATCTGGTTAAACTTAAGGAACACCCAAAGAATTTTATTGAAAGTAAGTTAATTGGGAATAGAGCGTTGGATGATAGTTTTGTTCTAGACAATGAAAAAAATGAAAATGCGGCGGTTCTCTTTGCGCCCTTAACCGGTATTAAATTGGAACTTCAAACCAATCAGCCCGCGCTGGTGGCCTATGCTCCTGAAGAATTGCCGGATGACCTCGATTATAAAACCAGGATTTCGAAGAAATATCCATCTATTTGTCTTGAAGCCCAGAATTTTCCAGATTCACCTAATTTCAGAAATTTTCCTTCGAGTGTTTTAAAGCCGGGGGAGAAATATTATAATAAGATTTCCTTGAAATTTAAAGTGGTTTCCTAGGCTTAAAATAACCGTAACTATTACATTTATTTAAATTTATATTTTATATTTAACAAAAGTTTCACAAGCCAACTCTGGGATGAAGTTGGTTCTTTTAATGATAATATAAATTATGGAATTTGGATTTCTGGATCAGCTTGTATTTGTTATATATGCCTTAAGTATTGTAGCGATCGGGTTATGGGTTTCACGCGGAAAGGGTAAAACCTCTGAAGATTATTTCCTCGCGGGAAAATCGCTTCCCTGGTGGGCCATTGGAGCTTCGTTGATCGCAGCAAATATTTCAGCTGAACAGTTTATAGGAATGTCTGGTTCGGGGTTTGCTATAGGACTTGCGATAGCCTCCTACGAATGGATGGCGGCATTAACACTGCTTATAGTCGGGAAATTTTTCCTTCCAATTTTCATTAAAAAAGGATTGTATACCATCCCTGAATTTGTAGAGGTACGCTACGGTACAAGCCTTAAGACTATTCTCGCGATATTTTGGATCGCATTATTCATTTTTGTGAATCTTACTTCGGTCCTTTACCTGGGTGCTACTGCCCTGGATACTATTATAGGAGATGGAGATGGATCTATTTTTCTTTACTCGATTTTTGGACTAGCTCTTTTTGCTGCCGCCTATTCCTTATATGGAGGACTCGCCGCCGTCGCCTGGACGGATGTGGTGCAAGTGGTTCTCTTGATTATTGGAGGTTTGATCATGACCTATATCGCGCTTGATAATGTTACCGATGGGGGAGGAGTGATAAATGGTATGGTTTCCATCTATGAGCAGGTACCTGACAAATTCTCGATGATTCTGGAAAAAGGTGAGATTATTACCCCGAATGGAAAAGATGCCTGGTGGGACCTTCCGGGTCTTGCTGTTCTTATTGGAGGGATGTGGGTTGCCAATCTATATTACTGGGGCTTCAATCAGTATATTATTCAAAGGACTCTTGCGGCTAAAAGTCTTAGGGAATCTCAAAAAGGTATTGTGCTTGCAGCATTCCTTAAGTTGATTATTCCACTAATCGTTGTTATTCCCGGAATTATCGCCTTTGTAATGAATACCGGTCCTAATGGCGAAATTTCTTCAGCATTTACTGATATTTCATTCTTTTCGGGGAATGGGAATATAATTAATGATAATGCTGCTCCCTGGTTAATTAAAGAGTTTATTCCGGCAGGGCTTAAGGGATTGGTTTTAGCAGCTCTGGCGGCCGCTATTGTTTCGTCTGTAGCTTCTATGCTGAATTCTACCGCAACTATTTTTACAATGGATATCTATAAGCCCTATTTCCAAAAGGGAAAATCTGAAAAAGATCTGGTGAAAGTTGGACGTATTTCAGCTTCTATAGCGCTTTTAATTGCAGTTATCCTGGCCCCTCAATTAAAGAATCTTGGACAGGTTTTCCAGTATATCCAGGAATATACGGGAGTGGTTAGCCCGGGAATTCTGGCCGTGTTTATGCTGGGACTTTTCTGGCGAAAAACTACTAATAAGGCGGCTATTTACGGAGTCCTGGCCTCTATCCCGATTGCATTTTACTTCAAAATTGGGCCAAACGGCTGGATTGATAGTCCGTTATTTGTTTCCTGGCCCTTTATGCATCAAATGATGGCTACATGGCTACTCACTATGGCACTTATGGTGGTTATAAGCCTGGTGGAAGGAAAAGGTAAAGACAACGAAAAATCTATCCCATTAAGCAAAGAATTATTTAAAACAGGTCCTGCGTTTAACATTGGGAGTTTCGCCGTCCTGCTTATCCTGGTAATGCTTTATGCTTTATTCTGGTAAGAAAATAACTACCGGAAGGAATAATGTTCCTCCGGTAATTCCTTTAATCTTTGTGCTGCCTGTTCTGCCGTAATATCGCGCTGTGGTCCGGCAAACATTTCATAACCAACCATAAACTTTTTAACCGTCGCTGAGCGTAAAAGTGGTGGATAAAAGCTCATATGGAAATGCCATTCGGGGTGTTCCTTGCCATCGGTTGGAGCCTGGTGTATACCCGAAGAATAAGGAAATGAAGTTTCAAAGAGGTTATCGTATTTAATAGTGAGCTTCTTAATGATTTTCGCAAAATCTTTTTCCTCGTTTTCATTTAATTGCCCGATATGCTGATAATGATTCTTCGGAATTATCATAGCCTCAAAAGGCCAAACAGCCCAGTAGGGGATGAGCGCCACAAAATGTTCAGTTTCTTCCAGGATTCTTTCCTTTAATTTTAATTCCTGGTTTAAATAGTCTGAAAGTAAACTACGTTTTGTTTTCTGCCAATGCGCCTTTAGGTGTTCTGATTTTTTCTGAACCTCGGTTGGAATGGATTTCTGAGACCAGATCTGTCCATGAGGATGGGGATTACTGCAACCCATGATAGCCCCTTTATTCTCAAAGATTTGCACATAGTTGATGTTTTCCATCGAACCAAGGTCTGCAAATTCTTTTTTCCAAAGTTTGATGACCTCTGTAATCGCCTCAACTTCCATAATGGGCAGGGTAAGAGAATGATCAGGTGAAAAACATAGGACTTTGCAGATCCCGCTTTCCGGCTCGGCTTTCAGAAGATTTTGCTCGAATACTTGCGAAGGATTTTGAGGTAAAAGTGCCGGAAAGTCATTCTCAAAAGAATAAGGCTTTTGGTAATCAGGATTGGTTTTACCACTATTCCGGGTATTACCAGGGCACAGGTAACAGGTTGGTTCGTAAGTTTCCCTTTTTTCAATATTTTGGTTCTCGGTTTTCCCTTGCCAGGGTCTCTTGGTTCGGTGTGGTGAAACCAGGATCCATTCGCCGGTTAATATATTATAACGTCTGTGTGGCGTGGTATTTATTTCTGTGCTCATAATCTTAATTTTTGTTGATTATCGTGCCGGGGCCAACTTCAACGATAATAGGTTCTGGATGTATGCCGAATTCCTTAAAATAAGCTCCATCTACTTCCCTGATAAAGTCATTAATTTTATCAGCTTCGATAAGGTTGATGGTGCATCCACCAAAGCCACCACCCATCATTCGCGAGCCGTGAATAAACTCTTTCTCGCGGGAAAGATCTACAAGGAAATCCAGTTCCCGACAGCTCACCTCGTATTTTTTCTGAAGGCCTTCGTGAGAAGCGTACATCAGATTTCCAAATTTTCCGAGATCCTCATCTTTTATGGCCTCAGCGGCTTTTAGAACTCTGTTGTTTTCTTCGATCACATAATTGCAACGATCATAGATCTTGCCGGGTAATTTATTTCTGTATTTTTCAAGTATCTGTTCATCGACATCGCGGAGACTTCTTACCTGCGGATTAGCTTCAGCAATAATTCTAACCCCTTCTTCGCACTCCTGCCTGCGGGTGTTGTATTCGCTATCGGCCAGGCTGTGAGAAACCTTTGTATTCAGGAGTAATATTTTACAACCCTTGAAATTAGTCGGAATGTATTCTGCATCCAGGCTTTCGCAATCCAGAAGGATTAAATGATCTTTTTTACTCAGCACCGAGGCATACTGATCCATAATTCCGCAATTGGAACCAACAAAATTATGTTCTGCGCGTTGAGAGAGTTTAATAATGTCCATTTTGCTTAGCTCTAGCTCAAAGAGTTCATTCAATCCGCTCGCCAAACCGCATTCTAGAGCTGCCGAGGAGCTTATTCCGGCTCCAATGGGCAATTCGCTCTTGAGGACACAATCAAAGCCACTGAGCGTCTTTCCCAGTTTTTGAATTTCCTTCACTACTCCCATAATGTAATTTTCCCAGGCATTTTCGCTTCTTTCAATTTTTTCGAGACTGAACTCAAAGGAAGAGTTGTAAGTTTCACTATAAATTCGGCAAAGGCTTTCAGAATCGTTGGAACTCAGCTTGAAATAGATCTTTTTGTCAATAGCCGTTGGCATTACAAACCCATTGTTATAATCGGTATGTTCTCCAATTAGATTAATGCGCCCCGGAGATTCAATTTCCACATCAGCTTTAAAATCTTTATAAGCGGGCAGAGGGTTCTTTATAGACACAATTTGAAACATTAGAAGATGAATTCCAAAGATAATAAATGTATTTTTTACATTCTTTTAATTACCAAAAAATTTATCTTTATCATATATTTAACCAAAATAAATAAATGGCGGAAACTATAGTAGATCTATATAAGCCCAGTGATAAAATGTATGTGGCCACAGATTGTTTGATCTTTGGTTTTGATGATGGGCAACTAAAATTATTGGTTTTCAAGCGAAGGGTAGAACCCAGAAGAGGGGAATGGTCGTTAATAGGCAGTTTTGTTAATCTGGATGAAGATGTGGAGGAGGCTGCAAAAAGAGTTCTTGCGGAAATCACCGGATTGGAAAATGTTTTTATGGAACAATTGGGTGCCTACGGAGCAGCTGAACGGGATCCCGGTTACAGAACCATCTCCATCGTTCAGTACGCTTTAATAAGGATAAATGATTACGACAAAAAGTTGGTAGAAAGTCATGGAGCTCATTGGTTTGATATCAATGAGGTGCCCGAACTTGTTTTAGACCATGATAAGATGTTAGCTGATGGTCTCAGGGAATTACGAAGAAAGGCGCGTTATCAACCTATAGGTTTTGAGCTTTTACCTGAAAAATTCACTATTCCCCAGCTGCAAAAACTCTATGAGGTAATTTACCAGAAGGAACTCGATGGAAGGAATTTCCGAAAAAAACTGCTTTCCCTTAATGTGCTTATAAAACTTGACGAAAAAGATAAATCAACTTCCCGCCGGGGAGCTTTCCTTTATAAGTTTGATCATAAAAATTATCAGAAATTACTGAAATCAGGCTACAACTTCGAAATCGCCTGATTTCTCTCCCGAATGTTAAATCTTAATTTCTTGTTAAAAAATTAAGAGATATTTCTTGGTGGTGATCGAAATAATTGTAAAATTTACGTTTATAGAATCCGAAAAGAAATAGGGATATGAGCGATAGATATTCAAGACGTGATGCATTAAAGACTATGGTACTTGGCTCCGGACTGCTTAGCATTGGTGGAGTAGTTTCCTCTTTTGCAGCCATTAATCTTATCGATAAGCACGAAGCTGGAAAAAATAGCCGGAAAATTAAACATTCGGTATGTCGTTGGTGTTTTGAGGATATTCCCTTAAATAAATTCGCTGAACAATGTGCAGCTTTAGGCTTTGATGCTATTGATCTTTTAAAGCCTTCGGAATGGGAAACCGTAGAAAGACACGGCCTGGTTTGTGCTATGGCTACTGATGATTTTGCCAGTGTTGAGAATGGGTTTAATCAACCTAAAAACCATAAATCTCTTCAGGGAAATTATCGCAGGCTTATCGATAGGGCTTCAAAGCATGAAATTGAAAATGTAATTGTCTTCTCCGGAAACCGCCGTGGGATGGATGATAAAACCGGGATAAGTAACTGCATAACCGGGCTTAGACCTCTTCTAAAATATGCTGAAAGTAAAAATATTAACCTGGTCATGGAACTTCTTAACAGTAAAATAGATTATCCTGATTATATGTGTGACAGTACTGATTGGGGAGTTGCTTTGGCCGAGGAAATCGATGCACCTAACTTTAAATTGCTCTACAATGTCTATCATATGCAGGTGATGGAAGGCGATATAATCGGTACTATTAAAAAACATCATAAGCATTTTAATCATTATCACGCTGCAGGTGCTCCCGGCCGAAATGAGATTAATGATAGCCAGGAAATAAATTATCCGGCGATCATGAAAGCCATTGTTGAAACCGGGTTTGACGGATATGTCGGCCAGGAATTTATTCCAACCTACGATAATAAAATGGCTGCCTTGCAGGAAGCTATAAAGATCTGTGATGTATAAAACCCTCAATTTAATGTATTTAAGAATACTTGTAGTTGCTTTGGCTGTTGTTGTTTCAAACATTGCTATCTCCCAGGAGAAAGGAGATGTTTATGTTGATGACACCGGATTGATGCGTTGGGGGCATAATGATGCAGAAGTGAAAGGTTTTGGTGTGAATTATTCAGCTCCTTTTGCTCATGGTTATCGTTCAGCGCAAAAACTGGGTGTAGATGTAAAAGCTGCTATAGACCAGGATGTGTATCATTTTTCACGCCTTGGTTTTGATCTTTACCGCATCCACGTTTGGGATACTGAAATTAGCGATGTCGAAGGAAACCTGCTGGAAAATGAGCATCTGGAAAACTTTGATTATCTACTAAAACAGTTAAAAGATCGCGGAATAAACTTTGTGATAACTCCAATCGCTTACTGGGGTAATGGCTGGCCAGAGCCTGATGAGGATACTCCCGGATTTTCAAATAAATATGGAAAGGAAAACAGCCTTATCAATCCCGAAGCTATAAAAGCCCAGGAAAATTACCTCGCACAATTCCTGAATCACGTAAACCCACATACGGGAGTAGCTTATAAAGATGAACCAAATATTATCGCTTTTGAAGTCAGTAATGAACCGCATCACAGGGGAGAACCGGAAGAGGTGACAGATTTCATTCAGAAGATGGTTGACGCGATGCGCAGCACCGGTACCAAAAAACCAATTTTTTATAATGTTAGTCACAGCATCAATCTTGCTGAAGCCTATTTTGATGCGGATATCCAGGGAGGAACCTTCCAATGGTACCCCACCGGTTTAGGGTTCCAAAAAGAACTGGAAGGTAATTTACTTCCAAATGTGAACAATTATCATATTCCGTTTGATGATGTGATAAAAGAAAATAAAGGAGCTAAACTCGTTTATGAATTCGACGCTGCCGATGTGAATA
Source organism: Salegentibacter sp. (assembly GCF_041642575.1). Taxonomy (NCBI): domain Bacteria; kingdom Pseudomonadati; phylum Bacteroidota; class Flavobacteriia; order Flavobacteriales; family Flavobacteriaceae; genus Salegentibacter; species Salegentibacter sp. The sequence continues at coordinate 9,313 of NZ_JBEPWD010000070.1, forward strand.
AATCCTACATCTATCCCGCCATGGCTCGCAGCTTCAGGGAAGCCGGAATCCAGATAGGGACGCATTTTGCCTACGATCCTACTTACCTGGCACACGGAAATACTGAATATAATACGCATTATATGAATCTGGCCTACACCCCTAAAAAGGCGCTTGCTTTGATGATTTCGGGGGAGGTATTTCATCAGGTTCCTGTAAACAGCGATTTTGGAACTTATCCTGAAAACCTCAAATTTCAGGATTTTGAGATCAGGTATGATGATGATCTGGCGGTTTTAAATTCAGAAGAAAAATTTATTTATACCAACACCAATTCGTTGCAGCCAAAATCAACAGAAGAATTAAAGCAAATTTCGGGTTACGGAAATTCAGAATTGGTAACATACGAAGGTAAAGGCGCTTATTTCCTGGACAAATTGGAAGAAGGAATTTGGCGGTTGGAGGTAATGCCCGATGCAATTTTGGTTGACAATCCCTTTGGTTCCAATAGCCTGGAGAAAACTGTTGCCGTTATCAATTGGGAAGAGTGGGAAATGAACCTGAATTTGCCTGGACTATCTAATGATTTCAGTATTGAGACTTTAAACGAAGGCAATGATTTTAAAGCTGAAGTTTCTGCTAATAGTTTCATCATTAAGCCCGGAACTTATCTTTTAAAAGCGAACGGAGTTCCTTTTGAAAAAGCTTCAGCAGATTTGCAAAATTTCGAAATGGAGGAATTCAGCGCGCCGGAGTCTACTGTGGAAAGAACTTATGTAATACACGAGCCGGTTAAGGAAATCTCACCAGCATCAGAATTAGAAATTTCCGCAGAGATCGTTTCCAATGAGAAAATTGAAAAAGTGGAGGCCTGGTTACAAAACGGCAATACTTACGAGAGTATCGAATTGAAAAATGAAACAGCCTACACATATTCGGCTGAGGTTCCTGATGACTTTTTGGCTCAGGGTTTTCTTCAGTATCGCATAATTGTAAATACCAATGCGGGAGATTTCACTTTTCCCGGAAATACAGCCGGCAATCCCGGAGATTGGGATTTTCATTCGGCTGAAGAATATAAAACGAGCATCGTCCCGGAGGATTCTCCAATAGTTCTTTTTAACGCTATTGAAGACGAAGATTACGTGGTAGGAGAGTGGTTGCCGACGCTAAATTTGGTACCTACGGCTAATCCGAATGAAGCCGAATATCAGGTAAATGTGGAGGAATTATTCAGAAAAGACATAGAAAATCCTGAGGCTACTCCAATTTATGATTATTCCTTTAAGTATAATTTTAATAGAAAAACTGAGGGACGAAAAACTGAATTTTCCGGGACAGACAAACTTATTTTGAAAGCAAGAGCTTTAAATGAGAAACCCACAAAACTACAGGTTGCTTTACTAATGAAAAACGGGGCTGCATTTGGGACGACTCTCAGCCTGAACCCTGACTCCAAAAAATATGAAATCTCCCTAAAAGATCTAAAACCGGTAAAAACCATAACGCTGCCAAGACCTTATCCTACATTTTTGCCTTATTATTTCGAGCATAAAAATTCAGATGATTTTAATATTGAGGATGTAGAGAGCCTTCAGTTTTCTATCGGGCCCGGCCTGAATGAAGAAGAACAACTGGAAAAACATGGAGTGGGAATTATTAGCGTTCTGCTTAAGTAATAATTTTTAATCTTCCCCAAAACAAAAAGGTCTTTCAGAATTTTCTGAAAGACCTTTTTTAATCTAATCCTACAAGAGTTTGCTATCCACATTTGGAAGAACCGCAGTCCTGACAGGTAAGGCAGCCTTCCTGATACATAAGATTAGATGAGTTGCAATTGCTGCATTTTTGTTTTTGAGCGAGGGTGCCATCAGCGACATATCGCTTGAGGGCGCGGGCCACACCATTTTTCCAGGTGTTTATAGACTCGCT
>NZ_JBEPWD010000071.1:0-11200 GCF_041642575.1 Salegentibacter sp.
TATGGAAAAAACCATAAAGAGATCATTGGCAGTTATACTAAACTTACCGGGCAGCCTATTATGCCGCCAAACTGGGCGCTGGGCTTTTCCCAGAGTCGGGGTATGCTCACCAATGAAAAACTTACCCGCGAAATAGCACGGGAATACCGGGAGCGGGAAATTCCAAATGATATCATTTACCAGGATATTGGTTGGGTAGACGGGCTGCAGAGCTTTGACTGGCGGGAAGACCGCTATGATGATCCCGAAAAAATGCTCGCCGATCTTGCTGAAGAAGGATTTAAAGTGATCATTTCCCAGGATCCTGTGGTCTCGCAATCTACCGAAGCACAATGGAAAGAAGCAAATGAAAAGGGCTATTTTGCCCTGGATGAACGCACCGGAAAATCTTACGATATGCCATGGCCCTGGGGAGGCAATGCGGGAGTTGTAGATTTCACCAAACCCGAAGTAGCCGACTGGTGGGGGGAACTTCAGCAGAAACCTCTTGATGACGGGGTGAAAGGTTTCTGGACCGATATGGGCGAACCTGCCTGGAGCAATGAAGAAGATACTGATCGCCTGCATATGAAACATCACAAAGGAATGCACGCTGAGATCCATAATGTGTACGGACTGGAGTGGGATCGCGTGGTGACCGAGCAATTCGAAAAAAGAAATCCAAACCAGCGCGTGTTCCAGATGACCCGTGCTGCCTATGCGGGGATGCAGCGATATACTTTTGGATGGAGCGGTGACAGTGGAAACGGCAGTGATGTAACAGCCGGCTGGGAAAATCTCGCCAATCAGATTCCGGTTGGATTATCTGCAGGACTTGGGTTAATTCCATTCTGGGCTACAGATATTTCTGGATATTGTGGAGATATTGAGGATTACGAAGAGTTTTCTGAACTTTATGTTCGCTGGCTTCAGTTTGGGATTTTTAATCCTTTAAGCCGCGCCCATCACGAAGGCAACAACGCTGTGGAGCCCTGGCTTTTTGGTGAAGAAGCAGAAAAAATTTCAAAAGCGGCTATCGAGCTTAAATACCAGTTGCACCCATATCTTTATACCTATTCCCGGGAAGCTTATGACACCGGTTTGCCTATTATGCGACCCCTTTTCCTGGAATTCCCCACTGATGAAAAAACCTATGAAATTGACGAACAATTCATGTTCGGGGAAGAATTTCTCGTGGCTCCGGTTGTAGAAGAAGGTATCACTTTTACCCAGATATATCTGCCAAAAGGAGAGTGGATAGATTACAATGACCCGCAGCAGAAGTTTTCCGGAGAGCAGTTTATTGATTATGACACTCCGCTGGACAGGATTCCTCTTTTTGTAAGAGCAGGAGCCATAATTCCAAAAATGCCTGTAATGCCATATATAGGTGCTATGGATAACACTTCGATGATCCTGGAGATATTTCCTTCCAATAAAGCCTCAGAATTTACCATTTACGAAGACGACGGAACCTCCAATGACTATAAAAACGACAAATTTTCTAAAACAAAAATAGAGGCTGTGCCGGGCGCTTCAGTGATTTCAGTTAAGATCCGTGCCCCTGAAACCTCAGGATATGAAACTGTAGAAAGAAATTTCTGGCTGGAAGTTCATTTAGAAGAGGAGCCTGGAAAAATTCAGCTTAATGGAAAAGAACTCAGCAGCGAAATGTTTTCGGAGTTAAAGGAAAGCAGGAATTCTGAATTTAATGAGGAAGGTCATACCTTTGATAAAGAAAATAAAATACTTTATCTCAAATTTCCCGATACCAAAAAAGAACAATTAATTGAAATTGAAAAATAATCCCAAAAACAAAAAAATGAAAAGACTTTTGATGATATCATGCCTTTGGCTGGTTGCAGTTTCCACCACCCTGGCGCAAGATCTTAAATCCCCCGATGGCAACCTGGAAATGAACTTTAGCCTTCAGGAGGATGGCACCCCTGTTTACAGTCTTACCTATAAAGGGCAGGATGTTATAGAAACCAGTAAGTTGGGCTTTGACCTAAAGAATGACGAGCATTCCCTTTTATCCGGTTTCAGCATTGAGGATAAAGCTACCTCTCATTTTGATGAGACCTGGGAACCTGTTTGGGGAGAAGAAAATGAAATCAGAAACCATTACAATGAGCTTGAGGTAAACCTTAAACAAGACGATGCCAATAGGAACATGGTATTGCGTTTTCGTTTGTTCGATACGGGGCTTGGTTTTCGATACGAGTTTCCTCAGCAAAACGAGCTTGGACATTTCGTGATCAAAGAAGAAAGAACTCAGTTTGCCATGGCGGGAGACCATACGGCCTTCTGGATTCCGGGAGATTATGATACCCAGGAGTATGATTATATAGAATCTAAACTGTCTGAGATTAGCGGTCTCATGAAAGACGCCATAACCGGAAATCTTTCTCAAACCTCATTTTCAGATACAGGAGTGCAAACCTCTTTAATGATGAAATCTGATGAAGGCTTGTACATCAATTTACACGAAGCGGCCCTTATAGATTATGCGGCGATGCACCTTGATCTGGACGATGAGAATATGATTTTTGAATCCTGGTTAACTCCTGATGTTAACGGAGACAAAGGTTACCTGGTTTCTCCAACCCAGTCGCCATGGCGTACCGTGATGGTGAGTGACGATGCAAAGGATATTTTAAGATCAAGAATCACCTATAACCTAAATGAACCGCTGGCAATAGAAGATCCTTCCTGGATTAAACCCATGAAATATATCGGCGTGTGGTGGGAAATGATCACCGGGAAAAGTTCCTGGAATTATACCGATGAATTCACCGCGGTAAAGCTCGGAGTAACCGATTTTGAAGCTGCAGAACCCAACGGGCGTCACGCTGCTAATAACGAAAATGTAAAAATGCACATCGATTTCGCTGCTGAACACGGCTTTGACGGTGTACTTGTAGAAGGCTGGAACATTGGCTGGGAAGACTGGTTTGGCTTTTCAAAAGATTATGTTTTTGACTTTGTAACTCCTTATCCCGATTTTGATGTCGAAGAGATTCGGGACTACGCGAAAAGCAAAGGCGTAGAGATGATTATGCACCATGAGACTTCATCTTCAGTGAGAAATTATGAACGCCACATGGATACAGCCTATGCTTTTATGAAGAAACATGGCTACAATGCTGTGAAAAGTGGGTATGTTGGAGATATTTTACCGAGAGGTGAAAACCATTATTCACAGTGGTTAGTGAATCATTACCAATACGCACTTGAAAAAGCGGCAGATTATGAAATAATGATCAACGCCCACGAAGCTGTGCGCCCCACCGGTGTGGCAAGAACTTACCCTAATTTAATCGCGAACGAATCAGCGCGGGGAACCGAGTACCAGGCCTTTGGAGGTTCAAAACCCAATCACGTGACCGTTCTGCCATTTACCCGTTTAATCGGAGGGCCTATGGACTACACCCCGGGAATTTTTGAAATGGACATCAGTAAATTAAATCCTGATAATGAATCTCATGTAAACAGTACTATTGCAAACCAATTGGCTTTGTATGTGACTATGTACTCGCCGTTGCAAATGGCTGCCGACCTGCCTGAGCATTACGAGCAATTCCTTGATGCTTTTCAGTTTATAAAGGATGTGGCCATTGACTGGGATGAAAGTATCTACCTGGAAGCCGAGCCCGGATCTTACCTTACTATCGCCCGAAAAGAAAAAGGGGAAAACAACTGGTTTGTTGGAAACGTAAACGGAAACGAAGAACGTATTTCTAAAATTTCGTTTGACTTCCTCGACAAAGACAAAGATTATATTGCTACGATTTATTCTGATGGAGAAGACGCCGATTACAAAGACAATCCGCAGTCTTATGAAATAAGGAAGGTACGCGTAAACCACAGGTCTAAACTGTCTCAGGTTTCTGTGCCTGCAGGAGGTTATGCCATCAGTATTATGGAAGTGGATAAGGATGAAGCCAAACAGTTTAAAAGATTGTAGAATTTCATTGGAAACATTTAATTATCTGAACCCTCATCTTAACCGGTGAGGGTTTTCATTTTGTAAAAGGAATTAGAATCTTAAAGCCTATTCCTGAAATTTCTCTTTGAAATTTCATAGTTTTATAAGGTGTTAATCAAAAGGACCCGCTCAAAGCCCTACCTTCGGCGGGATTTTTTATACCATAATATGACCAAATCCAAACGCCTTTTTCTGTTACTTTTCTTTCTTGGAAGTTTCATCGCAGCTGCACAAAATGAAGGAAAGATCAAAGTTTTAAATTATGCTACTTCCCATCTAACCAATACTTCAGATGCATATTCTTCGTATGTAGATGTTAATAATCCTGAAGTGCAGAAAGACATCAGCAGAATCGTAGACCAGTTAGTTGAATTTAAACCCACGATAATCTGTGTAGAGATCGTTCCCGGGGAAGATGAGGCTACCAACAGGACCTATCAGGCTTACATAAAAGACCAGTCTAATCGGGTGAATTATTCCGAAGAGATAAATGTTATTGCTTTTGAAGTGGGGAGACAAGTGGGCGTGGAGAAAGTCTACGGAATAGATGCGCATATTGGCTTCAACTACCCTAAACTTATGGAAATGGCCAAAAAGCAGGACGCCTCAAGTGCATTTTTGGAAGAAAGTATCAAATCTGTGGAATGGATTAATGACCAGCCGCTTTTAAAGCAATTTGCCTTCTATAATTCTGATGAATTTAAATCAGAAACCTTTAATTTCTATAATTTCCTTGCTACAATGCAAACACCCGGGAATAATGAGGGTGCAGAGATCATTTCCGATTTTTACGAAAGGAACCTAAGTATGTATGCTAATCTTTCTGCTATTCCTCTGGAAAAGGAAGATCGCGTGCTAATTCTCCTGGGAGGGACTCACACTGCTTATTTCGATATTTTCCTGAAGCACAATCCAAAGTATGAACTTATTGACGCCACGGAATATACCGATTTCTAATAATTGCGATTCACAACTTCTTTCAGGTTAGGTTTAAAGAAGGACTTTCTACTGAATAAAAATTCACTAATTTGAGGGTTCATTAAAGAAGCCTAAACAATGCAAAAACTACTTCAGGTAAAAGCCGCATTACAAATTCAGAAATCAGCCGCGGAGGTTTTTGAAGCCATCGTCAACCCGGAGAAAATGAAAAATTATTTCATTTCAGAAAGCACGGGACCAATGGAAGAGGGCAGGCTGCTGGTCTGGAAGTTTCCGGAGTTTGAAGAAGAAGCGCCGGTACGTATTCATAAGATAGAGCAGGATAAATATATCTCCTTTTACTGGGATATAGACGAAGAAGAGCTGCTCACCGAAATAGAACTACGTCCCGCCAGAAATAATTCAACAGTAGTACAAATCACCGAAAAAAGCAGAAAGAACGATAAAATGGGCATTCAGTGGTTACAAAATAACACCGAGGGCTGGGCAAATTTTCTTGCCTGCCTAAAAGCTTACCTTGAATATGGTATTAATCTTAGAGAAGGTGCTTTTGATTTTCTTCGGAAATAGTCCTGACTAAGCTTTAACTTTCAAAATAATTATCTTAGCCGGTAAACCAAGTAATTTCGATGTCTGCTTCCCATTTCGTAGAAAGAACATTTAAAAAACTTATTCCTGCGCCATTTACCCTGGCGGTTTTACTTAGCCTCCTCACTTTAGCGATTGCTTTTTTATTTACAGGAGACCAAAGTAGCGATTCTGCCGTGCAGATCCTGGACTTCTGGCAAGCAGGAATGTGGGATCCCGCTCTGCTGGTTTTTATGGTGCAGATGATGCTAATTCTTGTGTTGGGCCACGTTTTAGTGCTAAGCAAACCGGTTGCCTGGCTAACAAGTCAGCTTACCAAAATAGTAACCAACAATGCAAGTGCGGTGATCATCGTTTCGGTTTCTACTATGCTGGTGGCTTTTTTTAACTGGGGTCTGGGGTTGATATTCGGAGCAATTATGGCCCGGAAAGTTGCTGAAGCCGCCCAGGAAAGAAATTTCAAGATAAACTATCCTTTAATTGGTGCAGCAGGCTATGTAGGCCTTATGGTCTGGCACGGGGGAATTAGCGGAAGTGCTCCCTTAAAAGCTGCCGAAAGCGGGCACCTGGCAAGTTTATTTCCCGGCGGAGATCCCGCTTTTCTCGCTCAGTTACCTGATAGCATCCCAACCGATACCACCATTTTTGCCAGTTGGAACCTGATCATCTTTGGAATTTTGCTTTTGCTTATTCCATTGGTGCTGTATTTGATTTCCAGAAGTGCAGGGACTGCTCCGGTAAAACTAAAATCCCAGGATAAAGTCAGCGTAAAGCGTGCGGTAACAGGCGCAGAAAGACTGGATCAATCCAAATGGCTTAAACTGGTTTTTGGATTATTGTTACTAAGTGCTTTTTTTGCCAGTTATTCTGAACAGCTTTTTGCCGGGAACCTAACACCAAATATGCTCAATTTCCTCATGCTTTGTTTGTGCATTCTTATGCATGATTCTTTTGCTTCTTTTCTGAAAGCTTTGGAAAAGGCCATAGGTGGAGCTGCGGCTATTTTGATACAGTTTCCATTATATTTTGGGATCATGGGAATTATGCGGGAAAGCGGTTTGGTTGCCGATATCGCAAACTTTTTCGTGAGTTTCGCCACCGAGCTAAGTCTTCCGGTGTACAGTTTTTTCAGTGCAGGGCTGGTAAATATCTTTGTGCCCAGCGGTGGCGGGCAATGGGCTGTTCAAGGGCCGGTAGTCCTGGAGAGTGCTTTAAAGCTGGGAGTACCCCTGAATAAAGCCGTAATGGCCTTGGCCTATGGCGACCAGATCACCAATATGCTTCAGCCGTTCTGGGCTTTACCGCTGCTGGCAATCACCAAACTGAAAGCCAGGGAGATCCTGCCTTATACCCTCATCCTGATGCTGGTGGGAATTCTGGTGTATGTCGGTGGTTTGTTGCTAATCTGATTCGTTGCCAATTCTATATTCAAAAAGATAATCCTTATCTTAGTTGTACGACTAAAATCCGGAATATGGCTGAAGCACCTAAAAACAAACCTATCAAAAGACATAAAGCGATCCAGCCTCTAAGCCGGGAACACCACCAGGGCCTCTTGCTTTGCTGGAAAATAGGGAAAGGTTTTGAAAAAGGCATTGAACCGGAGAGGATGAAGACTTATCTGGAGTGGTTTTGGGAAAATCACCTGAAACTTCACTTTGAGATCGAAGAAAGATATGTTTTTCCGGTGCTGGGGGAAGATCATACATTGATAAAACAGGCTTTGGAAGAACACGAGCATTTAGAATATTTATTCCAGGCTAAAGAAGATATTTCCGAAAATCTTAAAATGATAAGAAGGGACCTGGAAAGTCATATCAGGTTCGAGGAGCGCGTTTTATTCAACCAAATTCAGAAAGAGGCTTCCGAAGAAGATTACAGAAAACTTCAGGAGCATCATGACCAAGAGATTTCCTGCGGTGTCTGGCATGATGAATTCTGGATATAAGCGTCAATCTGCCTAAATATCCATGTAACTAATGTTACATTCAGTAATTACCGGTGTTTTCGGCTTCTTCAGAAAACTCCCAAATAATCCTTTTTTATTATTCAAAAACCCTTTGAAAGTCTTGATTTCATTGGGTTTTTTGCAATATAAACCTTTCCTGTTTTAAGCTTTTATAAGAAAATTATTTAAAATCTCACCTCTTTTCCTGGGTAACAAGGGTTACAGGCTTGGCCTAGGCTGCGGCTTATTTTTGCCAACAAATTAAGTAACCCATGAAACCATATACATTTATTTTTCTATTAACAATGCTTACGGGAGGATATCTCTATGCTCAGGAAACAACGACGCTCTCTAAGGAGGAGGTTCTGGCCCGGGTACTGGAGGACAACCGAAGCTTAAAGATATCTGAACAGGAGTTCTTTCAGGCCAGAGCAGATTACCGCCAAACCAATGCGGTATTCCTGCCAAATATAAAGGCTTCGCACACGGGTTTTACAACTACCAATCCGTTGATGGCCTTTGGCTCAAAGCTCAACCAGGAAATACTTACTCAAAATGATTTTAATCCAGTGTTGCTCAACGACCCGGATAGGGTTAACAATTTTGCCACAAAAATAGAGGTCCAACAACCTCTTGTTAATGTTGACGGTTTTTTGCAACGCCAGGCTGCTAAATCCAAGATGCAGGCCACTGAACTCCAGGGAGATCGTACCCGGGATTATGTGCTGTTGGAAGTGGAAAAAGCTTATATGGAGTTGCAATTAGCTCATGAGGCCGTATCGGTTTTGGAGACCGCTCAGGAAGCGGCTTTGGAGAATAAAAAACTGGCCGATAACAGTTTTAATCAGGGCTACCTGCAACGTGCCGATGTACTTGCTGTTGATGTTCGCGTGAGCGAGGTAAACAACCAATTGCAAATGGCCAGAAGCAACGTCCAAAATGCATCGGATTATCTCTCGTTTCTGATGAATGAAGAAAGCGGAAGAATCTGGATGCCTTCAGACCAGCTAAAGGCTGAAAACCTTTATTCCGCAGAGAGCCTTCAGCTTTCCGGTGATCGTGCCGATATCCAGGCTATGGAATTCGCCACTGATGCCTATGAAAAAATGAACAAGGCTGATAAAATGGCATTTTTACCAAGGCTTAATGCTTTCGGAAGCTATGAGCTTTATGACGAGGATTTCTTTCAGGGTGCTGCCAGTGGATATATGATAGGTGCCGAACTAAGCTGGGACCTGTTCCAGGGAAGCAAACGATTCGGAAAAGCCCAAAAAAGCAAAGCAGAATTTGAACAATCCAAATTAGAGTTGGATCAATATAAGGCGAAAAGTCAAATGGAGATCAACCGGGCTAAACGCAATGTGGAAGATCTTTATGATAAAATGAAACGCAGTGAACTTGCCGTAGAACAATCGGAGGAAGCTTTCCGTATAAGAACTAACAGGTTTGAACAGGGCCTTGAAAAAACTACAGATCTCCTGCAAACCGAAACTCAATTTCAGCAAAAGCAACTGGAATATTACCAGACGATCTTCGAATATAATTTCGCAAAATCTTATCTGGAATTTTTAACAAAAGCAGAATAATCACCAATTAAATATAATCTCTCATTGAGAGAGGAAATCAAGATAAAAATGAAAACAAGAATTTTACTCACTTTAGGACTTGCAGCAACATTATTCATTAGCTGCGGTGATAATGAGAAAGAAAATATAAAAGAGGTTGCCGCAATACAGGTTACGACTAGCACCCCACTTTCGGCTTCAGGAGGAAAACTTAGTGCAAGCGGTACCGTGGAAGCTGAAAATAATGCTACGCTTAGTACCCGAATAATGGGTTACATCAATCAGGTACACGTTAATACGGGCGATGAAGTTAGAAAAGGCCAGGTGTTAGTGTCTATTAACAATGCTGATCTTCAGGCCAAAAGAGCGCAGGTAAATGCCGGTATAAATGAAGCAACAGTAGCTTTCCGGAATGCTCAAAAAGATTACGAACGTTATCAGGCTTTATTTTCAGAAAACAGTGCTTCCCAAAAAGAAGTAGACGATATCACAGCTAATTATGAAATGGCTAAGGCAAGGATGGAATCGGCTAAAGCGATGAAGAATGAGATCGATGCCCAGTTTGCTTATGCTGAAATAAGAGCGCCATTTAGCGGAGTAATCACCAACAAATTTGTTGAGAATGGAGATATGGCCAATCCCGGTATGCCTTTGATCGCCATTGAAGCCCCCGGAGATTTTGAGATTCGTGCCAGTGTACCTGAATCCTCCATTGGAGCTATAGAATCAGGAGAGGAAGTTGAGGTGCATATCAAATCTCTTAACCAGCCGTTGAAAGGAAAGGTAATTGAAGTGAGCAGCTCTTCCAGTAACACCGGTGGTCAGTTTCCGGTAAAGATCGCTTTGGAAAAAACCGATCTTCCGGTGAGATCAGGAATGTATGCTACTGTTCAATTTCCCGTTGAAGCAGATGAAAACACTCAGGGGCCGGTTACTGTTTCTAAAGAAGCTTTAATAACTCAGGGGGATCTTCACGGAGTTTATACCGTAAGTCAACAGAATACGGCGATGCTTCGCTGGTTGAGATTAGGCCGGACCTATGGCGACCAGGTGGAAGTACTTTCAGGCCTTTCAGCAGACGAGCCATATATTCTTTCTTCTGAAGGAAAACTCTACAACGGTGCAAAGGTGAAAATGTAATTCAACCTGAATTAATTAATCTGATACTATTAAAGAATGTTCTCTCATCATATGGGAGGACTGAAAAAATATAAAAATGAAAGAAGGTTTAGCAGGAAAAATAGCCAGGGGTTTTATAGACTCTAAACTCACCATATTACTGATGGTTGTTTTTATGGTGATTGGCGTTTACAGCTCATTTTTGATTCCGCGGGAAGAAGAACCCCAGATAGACGTGCCAATGGCCGATATCTTTGTGGGCTATCCCGGGGCCAGCCCTACCGAAATGGAATCGAGGGTTATAAAACCCATAGAGAAGATAGTTTCCAACATCAAAGGGGTAGAGTATGTGTATTCCACCTCTATGCAGGAACAAGGGATGGTGATCGTTCAATTTTATGTGGGTGAAGATATAGAACGCTCCTACGTGAAATTATACAACGAGATCATGAAACATATGGACCAGATGCCCGAAGGGGTGACGCCACCTTTGGTGAAAACAAGGTCTATAGATGATGTTCCTATGCTTGGATTAACATTATGGAGTGAAAACTATGACGATTACCAGCTACGACAAATTGCCAATGAAGTAAACCACGAGATAAGCAAAGTGACCGATGTGGCTGCCACCCACAGAATGGGAGGCAGGAACCGGGAAATTCGCGTTGTCCTGGATAAAAATAAAATGGCTTCGGCTGGAGTAGATCTTTTAGGGATTAGTGAGAAGATAAAAGCCAATAATACCCAGATGAGCTCCGGGAGTTTTAACCGAAATGATACTGAATTCCTTGTCAATACCGGAAGTTTTTTACAAACCACCGATGATGTTGAAAATTTAATCGTAGGGATAAATCAAAATCAGCCTGTATATTTAAAGCAGGTGGCCCAGGTGCATGATGGTCCAGAACTGCCCACCGAATACGTTAATTTTGGGTTCGGCCAAGCTGATACAGCGATAGCAGCAGATTATCCCTCGGAATATCCTGCGGTAACTATTTCAGTAGCCAAAAGAAAAGGCGCCGATGCCATGCAGATCGCCGATGTGGTGCTGGAAAAGGTGGAACATTTAAAGAC